>JBKKBQ010000323.1:0-6651 GCA_046714015.1 Nitrospira sp. | reverse complement strand
ATTCGCCCCCTGCCGCTCGTATGTCTCGGATACGCAACTGGATCCGATCATAGCCGTTCCAGTGGTTCAGTTCCGGTGTAAAGGCGACGTCGATGGGCGTCTTCAGAGACAATCCCCAATCTTGCAGGGAGTTCATCCCAAATCCAATACTATCAAACGGGAGAGATCCACCCTGCCGAACGGTCATCTTCAAATGCTTGTCCCCGACCACACGAGCATTGAGGACGTTCAGCCCCCTGACGGCGAACGTCGGCTCGGGATTCCCCGCACCGAATGGATGCAGCGTCCCGATTTCATGAATCAGCTTTAACGTGACCTCGTCCAACCGCAGTTCAGAATCCAGATGCAGCATGGGAACGCTTTGCGTATTCCGAATCCATGTCTCTGCCGTGGCGGAAAATCGTTCGGCAAATTCCGGCAACCGCTCCTCCTGGATTGTGACCCCAGCCGCACTGGGATGGCCACCGAACGCGATGAGGAGGTCTCGACAACCGGCTAACGCTTGGTAGAGGTCGAACCCCGGCACAGTCCGAGCCGATCCTTTCCCGATGCCCTGTTCATTCACGGCAATGACGACCGTCGGACGATGAAACCGTTCCATGATGCGAGCTGCAACAATGCCAACAACCCCGAGATGCCACCCTCGTGCATACAGCACAATGCCACCCGGCAACTCCCGTGATTCCGCCTGCAGTAATGCTTGCTCCAAAATATCAGCCTCAAGTTCACGGCGGGCTCGATTCAACTGCTCAAGGTCTTCAGCCAACTCCTTGGCTTCGCGTTCGGACTCCGTCGTCAGAAGCCTGACTCCCTTAATCGCTTCATCTAACCGTCCTGCGGCATTGAGCCGAGGCCCAAGTTTAAACGCGACGGTCTCCGCTGTGCACTCACGACTAATGCCGGCAACCTGCTTCAGGGCCCGTATGCCACAGCGGGCATCGCGCGAAAGATGAGCCAGTCCTTCTCGAACGAACAGTCGGTTTTCGTCTTGTAGCGGAACTACGTCGGCAATCGTGGCCAGCGCGACCAAATCTAGGAGCGACTCCAACGGCACCGAACCGGAGCCGTATTTCATCTCATAGGCCTGCGCAACCTTGTACGCCAGACCACCGGAACAAAGTCCGTGAAAAGGATACCGAGCGTCGGGCCGGTGCGGGTTCATCACCGCCAACGCAGCCGGCATCTCCATATCGCTTTGATGATGGTCGGTCACGAGGACATCGAGCCCCAATTGATTGGCAAGGCTAATCTCACGATGCGAGGTGGTCCCGCAATCGGACGTCACCAATAACGAGACACCCTCACTCGCCAAGGACCGAATAGCACTCTCATTGAGCCCATATCCTTCACGCAGACGATGAGGAACATAGGCCCGGACTTCGGCACCGAGCCCACGGAAAAATGAAAGATAAATACTCGTGGCGGACATGCCGTCAACATCGTAATCGCCATAAAAACAGACGACTTCATGCTGTTGCATAGCCTGATACAGACGGTCAACCGCCCGTTCCATGTCGGGAATCAAAAAGGGATCATGCGTTCGGAGAGGAGACATCCAGGCTGTGGCCTGGTCGACATTCGTGACGCCTCGATTGAGCAACAGTGAGGCAGTAGCCGAGGAGATCGATAGGGCCTGCGATAAAAAGCCGCGTTGGATGGGATCGACTTGGCGAACGACCCAGAGCTTGGACTTCACTCGTGCCTCCTTAAGAGCCCGGGCCGCGCCCACAGTCAGACTACGAATCACAGGGGAGTGAGAAAGACTGTAATAAGTCGGTGCTTTTTTGTCAAACCGAGGAGTTAAGAGGAGATATCGGATGAGTCGAGCTGAAACCGGGAGGGGGAACCAGCGCTATTCCCCTCCTTTTTGAACATAATTCTTCACAAATTCCTCAGCATTCTTTTCAAGGACATCATCAATTTCATCCACCAGCTTGTCGATGTCTTCCTTCAGCTTCTTGCCGGTCTCGACCACTTTGGGATTGGCTTTGACATCCTCCTTGCCCTGTGGTTCTCGTCGCGGCTCTTGCTTCCGTTCCTGCTTTTCCATTCGAGCACCTCCCGTGGACCTGGGAAACCCTCGCGATCAGCCGGCAACTGCTATTGATGACTTCACCATACTCCAGGGTACCGAAACCCGTCAAGATAAGAGGAGCAACGGGGAGAAACGACAAGCGCCGTGCCCCGGCTGGGACACGGCGCTTCGTCACATAAACCAGTCGGTATTACCGGGGACTCAACAGCAATCTAGCGGACAATCAACGACACGATGAGAAGAGCCACGATATTGATCACCTTGATCATCGGGTTCACCGCCGGTCCCGCCGTGTCCTTGTACGGATCGCCGACCGTATCCCCGGTGACCGCCGCTTTGTGCGTGTCGGTCCCCTTCAACCCCTGCTCTTCGATAAACTTCTTCGCATTGTCCCAGGCCCCACCACCACTTGTCATGGAAATCGCGACGAACAGTCCGGTCACAATGCTGCCGACCAACACGCCGCCGAGGGCTTGCGGGCCAAGCACCAAGCCGACGATGATCGGCGACACCACCGGAATCAGACCTGGGATCATCATCTTTTGGATCGCGGCCTGGGTCACGATGTCGACGCAGGTGCCGTATTCCGGCTTCCCCGTGCCTTCCATAATGCCCTTGATCGTCCGGAACTGCCGCCGCACTTCTTCCACAATCAAGCCGCCGGCTTCACCCACGGCCCTCATACAGAGTGCGCCAAAGATGAAGGGCAACATGCCGCCCAGGAACAGGCCGACCAACACTTTCGGGTTGGACAAGTCGAACGCCGCCAGCGCAGGATTGTGTGCCGCCACCTCACGGGAATATTCCGCGAACAACACCACTGCCGCCAACGCGGCTGACCCGATCGCATAGCCTTTTGTCACCGCCTTGGTTGTATTGCCGACCGCATCCAACGGATCGGTGATGTCCCGAACTTCCTTGCCCAGATGCGACATTTCGGCAATGCCGCCCGCGTTGTCCGTAATTGGACCGAACGCATCGATCGCCACGACAATCCCTGCCATCGACAGCATTGAGACCGCCGCCACCGCCACGCCGTACAGGCCACCAGACTCCGCGCCCCCGCAGACCCAGAAGCTGCCCAGGATCGCCATCGCAATCACCACCACCGGCGCCGCCGTCGCCTGCATGCCGACCGCCAGCCCCGCGATGATGTTCGTCGCATGGCCGGTTTCGCTGGCCTTGGCAATATATTGCACCGGTTCATAGTTCTTCGACGTGTAATAATCAGTAATGAACACAAGCGCCAGCGTCACCGCCAATCCTATCAATGCGGCAATGTAGTAACTGAAGCCGCTGACACCCCCTACCCCGCCCATGATCATGAAGGTGATCGGTAAAAATGCCACGGCAGCGATCCCGCCGGCCACGAACAGGCCTTTATAGAGCGCCGTCATGATCTCCCCGCCAGGACTCACCTTCACGAAGAGAACCCCGATGATCGTCGCGAAAATCGTCACGCCTCCTAAGACCAATGGATACAGGATTGGGGCAGTCGCCCCCTTAAACATCGTAAAAGCCAACACCATCGCCGCCACGGTCGTTACGGCGTAGGTTTCAAACAGGTCTGCCGCCATGCCGGCGCAGTCACCGACGTTGTCGCCCACGTTATCCGCGATGACAGCCGGATTGCGGGGGTCGTCTTCCGGAATTCCCGCTTCGACCTTGCCGACCAGATCCGCGCCCACGTCCGCCGCCTTGGTATAGATGCCGCCACCGACTCGAGCGAAGACCGAGATCAAACTGCCACCGAATCCAAGACTCAGCAAGGCGTGGATGGCCTTCTCTTGTCCGGCCATCGATTGCGCGATCGTATAGAAGATCGTGATGGCCAAGAGTCCCAGACCGATCAGCAACAGACCCGTCACCGCACCCCCTCGAAACGCGACGGTCAACGCGGCATTCATGCCATTGTGCGCGGCTTGCGCTGTCCGCACGTTGGCGCGCACGGCAATGATCATCCCTACATAGCCGGCAATCGACGAGGCTCCCGCGCCGACCAAAAACCCGACCGCCGTGAGCAAGCCAAACTTGTCGGAGGCGGCCCCGGCGCCCCAGAGCACGACGAAAAGCACCGCGGCCACATAGCCGACGGTTTTGTATTGTCGATTCATGTAGGCACTGGCACCTTCTTGTATCGCCTTTGCAATTTCCTGCATCTTCGCATTGCCGGCATCGAGCTTGAACACCCACATCGCCAGGTACAGCCCATAGGCGATACCAGCCACGGCCGCAATGAGGGCAAACGTGATAATCGCTGAATCACTCACTGGAAATCCTCCTGCTGGTTAAACGCACTCCTTATGCCACACGGCTCTCCGTGGCTTCAACCCATCCAAAGTACATGCATGAGTGGGGAAACCTAAGACGGTACGGAGTCGAGCTCGAAGCTAACTACCTGAAAAACGTGCCCATTCTATTCGAGTTGGACTGGCCGGATCAAGACCAAATACGAGGCCCTCAGAACAGCCACCCACCTATAGATTGAACAAAAATGGTGGAGTCGGAACTTCACCATCCGCTGTCCATGGGATCCTGAGGCTGCGCTAGGAAATTTGTCATCACGAGAAATGATAAGATATGGATCATCTTTCAAACAGAGTGACGGTGCAATCATGAGACAGGCGATTATTTACGTGAGCCTGTGCCTGTGTTTCGCCAGCCTCCATGCTGCATGCGGGAGCGAGAGTGACACCGGGAGCGCTGCCCCAACTTCCACCAGTCTCAAGCTCCAAGCTGTCACAAACAGTCTGAGCTCGCCGGTGTTCCTCACCACTCCCCCAGGAGATCAGACCCGTTTGTTCGTAGTAGAACAGAGTGGCACCATTAAAGTTCTTGATAGGGCGAATGGAACCGTGCTCGCCACATTTCTCACGGTAACCGGCATCGCGAGCGGCGGAGAGCGAGGATTGTTGGGGCTGGCTTTTGACCCAAACTATAACGCCAACGGCAGGTTCTACGTCCACTATACGGACGCCAATGGCGCGATCACCATCGCCCGGTTTCTGGTATCACCAACGAACCCCAACGTAGCTGACCCAGCTTCACAGATCATCTTAGTGTCCATTCCCCACCCAACATTCGCGAACCATAACGGAGGCATGTTGGCGTTCGGACCGGATGGTTGTCTGTACACAGCTGTTGGAGATGGGGGAAGTTCAGGGGATCCGAACAATAACTCGCAGAATCTCGCAAGCCGGCTGGGGAAACTTCTCCGAATCAATCCGACGACCCCGGGAACAGCCTGCACGAGTGGAACGGTCAATCCTTTTGTTCTCAGCGGAGGTGATCAGCTGGTGTGGAGCTACGGGCTGCGAAATCCTTGGCGTTTTTCGTTTGATGGAGCTGATCTGTACATCGGAGACGTCGGACAAGGTGCCCGCGAGGAAATCAATGTGTCACAAGGCCCCAATGCCGGACGCGGACTGAATTATGGCTGGCGACTCATGGAAGGATCGGCCTGTTTTAATCCATCCACCAATTGTAATAATGGAACACTCACGTTGCCGATTGTTGACTATACGCACGACAACGGAGCCTGCTCCGTGACCGGCGGCTATGTCTATCGCGGCCAGGCCTTACCGACAATCCAGGGCAGCTATTTCTACGCCGATTTCTGCGCAGGCTTTGTCCGCAGTTTCCGCTTCAACAATGGCTCGGCTCTCGAACAAACAGAGTGGCCGCTGCTCGCCGCCTCTTCAATCACCAGCTTCGGCCAGGATGGCTCGGGAGAGCTCTATATCCTGACCAAGGGTGGCACTGTGTCTCGGATCATCCCAAACTAGAATCCCTTTCAGATATGTCATGACTCAGCCGCTCTCCTGGGGCTGGTTTACGATTCTCCCTGACTTTGCTATAGTTCGCCAGGCAAAAGACCTATGGCATTCGAACCGAACTACATCATCATTGATGGACAGACCTTCTCCAAGGCTAAACTCGCGCTCGACAATCATGTCTACAAGAACTGCCAGATTGACGACTGCGACCTCTACTACAGCGGCGGGCAGTACGAACTACTCGATACCCATATCACCAATTCACGTCTGATCCTGAACCATCCAGCCAAAGGCATCTATAACGCCCTGCAGATCTTCAAGATGAAATCACCGGGATCTCGCATCATCTTCGAGTAACGTCTCGAAGCAGGCCATTCTTGTCCTATACCTACGATTACACAAAGGCGACAGCCGGGGAAAGCGCCGCTCGGAGATATTGGCGCGCCCTCAAGATGACGCTGACACGCAGCGTGAGAGCCAAGACATTCCAATTCGACGGTCAGGAATACGAATACCTGTACCATCCGTATAACAGGACCTGGAAAAACGAGCGTGGCGTCGAGATCCCCATCTTCCGTGAACTTCTCCTCAAACATGAAGGCAAACGGTTGCTCGAAGTGGGCAACGTCCTCTCTCACTATTTTCCCATTCATCATGAGGTCGTCGACAAATATGAGGTCAGCTCCGGCGTCATCAATCAGGATATCGTCGAGTTTGTCCCTCAGGATAAATACGATTTGATTATCAGCATCTCGACCTTGGAGCATGTCGGGTGGGACGAACAGCCACAGAAACCAGGCAAACTGCTGCAGGCGATCGATCATCTGCGATCCACGTGCC
>JBKKBQ010000322.1:0-5477 GCA_046714015.1 Nitrospira sp. | reverse complement strand
CTGAACGATCGAGCAGACCGAGGCGAGAATATCGTCGGCCGAAACGGTGTGTCAAGGCGACTCCGATGGAATCGGCTCGCCTCCGATCCTACGGTCCTTGCCTACGGTCCTTGCCTACGGACTTTGGCCGCCGACTTTGCTATGCTCACCTACGGTATGTACATGAGAATATTCGAATGATGACCTGGGGACGAATCTGTTGCCTCGCCGCGGCTTCGGCCATCGCCATGGAGCCGCTGTACGGCTTCGCCGGATCACTGGACCCTTTGACCGATCTGACCGGACGCGTACAGGCCATCGTGACATTGAAGAGTCGCGACAACTTCACCAGCGAATATCGCTACGACGTGAGTGTCAGGAACCTCTCGCCGGACGCAATCATCGGCGACTCACTGGTCATTGTGCTGGACAAGATTACCAACTTGGCCGGAGACGACCGCGAGGGGCTCACAGGAGAATCCTTTCTTAAACGGTTCGACGTGCTGGATCAAGACGGCCAGACAGACGATGGGAAACCATACTTCCGCATTCCGGCCGGCGCTTCCCCAGACCTCATATCGCAAACCGATAGTCTTCCCGCCGTGGTCCGAATCAGGAATCGGGATTATGTGGCAGTCTTCACTCCCTCGTTCAAAGTTCTGGGACAGAAGCGGCCCCCTCCAGAACCGAAGCGTGCGGAGTCCTCGCTATCTCCCACATCTCCGGCTCTTGGACCGTCGACAGCCGCCAATCGCAATGCGGTTGATAGGCTGATTCAGTTGCTGATCAAGAAAGGCGTCCTGACTGAAGAAGAATGGCGGAAGGCGAATCAGCCATGACGGACGCATCATGCTCGGCATGCCAAGGAGCCTGGCCGAGACAGGACCATTTCATCGCAGACCTCGGATTGTCGAAAGTCTATCTCCACGATGACCAATTCTTCCCCGGCTGGACGGTCGTCGTGTTTCAGCGCCATGCCATTGAGTTATTCCAACTTACCGCCACCGAACGTTTTCAGTTGATGGAAGAGGTCAACCGGGTGGCCAAGATCTTAGCCGAAACCTACCAGGCTAAGAAGATCAACTATGAACTGCTGGGCAACCAACTTCCTCATATCCATTGGCATATCATTCCCCGTTTCGCGAACGATCCAGCCCCGCTGGAGCCAGTATGGCGGGTCCCGCATAGTCCCCTTCTTCTGACGGGAACGGCGCTTCATGAAGCTATCAACCGCCTAGCGCCCTCCCTGCGCATGGCCGGGTAATACTTGTTCGTTCCGTTTCCTTCTCAGATGATATAATTTTGTGGCTATCGTGGGTTTCTGTCGAGGCGTGAAAGCTTTCCCATGCGTCCTGAATTGATAGTGTGTCCCCTCATCGTCTGTGTGCTTGCTTTCTCTTCCTGTCCTGCCCTCGCTCACTCACCAGAAGCGCATAATCCATCAATTGATGATGTCTCGCCTGGGTCGTCGGGGCCAGTCCCAGAACTTGGGTTCAACAACCCGGCAGACGCGATGAGAGAAATCGCGTCATTGCGTCGAACGGTTCGCCTCTTACCCAACGACCCGGATTACCGGTTAAAGCTAGCGGGAGCCCTTTCTCGTGTCGGCGATTTAGATGCCGCCGTTGAGGAATGTCGGGCGGCTATTAAATTGCAACCGGATGATGGGAACGCCCATCTCCAGCTTGGTCTCATACTCATGGCAAAACAAGAATGGCGGGCCGCCGCTTCCGCCCTGGGAGAGGCCATCCGGCTGGAACCGGATCAGCCCCAGGCCCACTACAGCCTTGGAAGCGTACAGTACTCACTCGGCACTGTGACGGCCGCTATTCAGTCCTATCGACGAACGCTCGAACTGCATCCTCATTTCCCCGACGCACACTATCGACTCGCGCTGTTGCTAAGAGTTGCGGGACGCACGCGAGAAGCGGCGCAACATCTGGAAACCGCGTCGGTCGGTGGAGTGCCTCAGGCCCGATTATTCCTCGGCAATGCCTACCAGACCGGGCAGGGCGTCGAGAAAAACCTCGGGTCGGCGATTTTTTGGTGGATGCAAGCAGCCGACCTCGGCCAGCAAACCGCTCTCGACTCATTGTCCAAATTGAAACGTCAGACGCTTGCTCCAGGATCAACCCCACAGCGTCGAGCGGAGCTGCTCCAGGGCTTCCAGGCCTACCGCAACACTCTTTGGAACGACTTTCCCGATGTAAGTCGCCCGACTGAACCGCAATCGTTGGGGAAGACCCTTCTCGAGCAGAACCGTGCAGAAGATGCGGTTCCAGTGCTTTTGAAAGAATGCTTCGCGTTGAGTGAAGAGGCCCACGATGAACTGGCCATGCTTTATGAAACAGGGTGGGACCAATACCTGAAGCCGTTCGACAAAAGGATTCTGGGTTGTTTTGAATCGACCTCAGCCGACGGCTTCGCCCCGGCGAAGAAACTCCTGGCTCGTATTTATTCTAAGGGGATCGGGCTCGATGCCGACCCTCCGAAAGCCAAAGCGCTCCTCAAAGGTCTCCCGAAACAAGCATCACAATCCTTGCTCGATGAGCTGGAACTTCACTAGTCGTATGCTGGACCGGCAGAAATCCTGGCGCCTGTTCATCGCGTCACTTCCTCTGCAAGCGTTGGGCATAGGCTCGTTGGCCACACTCCTATCGACGATGTTGTGGTCCGCTGCCCCCGCTACCTTTACGGCATTGGATTATACCGTCTACGACACCTGGCTCAGCCACCGCACGACCGCCCAAGTGAGCCCTTCGCTGACCATCGTGGCTCGCGACGTGACCAGTGAGGAACGATTTGGGAGGGGTCCCTGGGACCGCGCCATCCTCGCTCAGTTGATTGTGACGATCCATGAGGCCGGCTCCGCGGTCATCGGCGTTGACCATCGACTGGACTATGCGAGCCCTGCTCAGCTTGGTGGAGCCGCGAGCGATGCGTTCATGCTTGAAGCGCTTCGTACGGCAGCACCCGTGGCCCTGATTCATGATGCCGATTCATTCTTTCAATCCGATACCACAATTTATGGACATATCACGGTCACGAGTGATCTTGATCACGTATCCCGCCACATTCCGCTGTCCACCAGGATCGGAACCCACACCGTTCCAGCTTTCGGTTCGGTCTTGTCCGACGTCTTTCACCGACAAACCGGCGCACCCACGCAATCCCTTTCGAGCCACTCTGATGCCGACGTTCTGACCAACATGGTCGGCGACGGATCACTGACTGCCCTCCAGCCAATCCCATTGTCATCGGTCTGGAGCGCAGTCGAACGTCACGACGAGCGATTGTTGGCCTCCTGGTTCAAGGACAAAGCCGTGGTGATCCGATCAAGTCCCGGAGGTTGGGAGTCCTGGCTCTTAGCCTCCAGCTCGGCGGTGGACGGCATGACCGCCCACCTCCATCTCCTGAATGCCTTACTCAATCATGAGCGAATCGACTCACTCAGCTGGATAGGCCGCTTCACCGTCACCATCGTGCTGGCCTCGCTGGCTGCCTGGAGCCTCTTACAGTTTCGTGGGCTGATGGGCCTCTTGCTTGCCGGTGCCGTCGTTGTGTTGTATGGGGCACTGGCCACCACAATGTTGAGCATGGCATCTCTGGTGATGCCGATCGCCACTCCTCTAACGGCCTCATTGTCCGTCTTCATCGGCACCGCCGTGTGGGTGAATCTGACAGCAAGCCAACGTCTGATCCTGCTTGAACGCGACATGATCCGCGTCCAGCAGGAATCTGCTGCCGTGAGAGAGGCACTCGTTCTGCATGAGGATCGAGCGGAAGCCCTGCAAGAAGATTTAGAAACCGCTAACGCGGCCATCGCTGTTTCGGCCGGCCAACAGGACGAGTTGACCAGTACGACGCACGTACTGCGGCTCCAAATCGCTGACGCTCAGAGTCAGGAACAGGATGCTCGTCGACACCTGCAGGAACTGGAACGACAGCTCGGCGATCTCCGGGCAGCCTCCACCGTATCAAGCGCCATCGGCGACGCAGAACTCAACCGCCTTCAAACCGAATCCCGCCAATTCGGCATCATCACCCAGGATCGTTCCCTGCTTCGGTTGTTTCACGACGTGAAGAAGAGCGCAAAGTCTCCGTTGACCGTCCTCCTTCTCGGAGAACCGGGAACTGGCAAAGAGCTCTTCGCCCATGCCATCCACGGGCTAAGCCCACGGTCGGGAAAGACCTTCATCGCCGTCAACATGGCAGCCATTTCTCCGGAACTGTTTGAAAGTGAACTCTTCGGCCACATGAAGGGCAGCTTCACCGGTGCGACGGGTGACCGTCACGGCTACTTCGGTCTCGCCGACCACGGCACGATCTTTCTTGACGAGATCGGTGACCTTCAGATGGATCATCAGAGCAAGTTGCTACGGGTGCTGCAGGACAAATCATTCTATCGAGTGGGCGCTACCTCCCCGACGACGGTGGACGTTCGCATCGTGGCCGCGACCAATCGCGACCTGCAGAAAGGGGTGTCGGAGGGATGGTTTCGCGAGGACTTGTACTTCCGGCTGAGCGGGATAGTCTTCCACCTCCCACCGCTGCGTGAGCGCACCGGGGACATTCCGCTCCTGGCCGAGATCTTCCTGAACCAGCTTGCCGAGCAACTCGGGAAGCCGAGTCCGAAGCTGACCAATGAAGCGCTTCGCGCCTTGACCGAACATGACTGGAAAGGAAATGTGCGAGAGCTCCGTCACTGTTTGGAACAGGCCCTCACCCTGAACGATGAAGCCCTGTTAACGAGAGATTCGCTCAGACTTGGCGACGAGCGTTGGCAAGCAAAGGGACGTACCGGGCAGACGGTTCCTGATTTAGCCGGCGATGCCGCAGTGCTGAACTGTCTACGACGACATGGCTTCGACATGCAGTCCACAGCCAAAACGCTTGGATGGGATCGCAGCACGGTGACGCAGCGTTTGAAGGGGCTCTGCTTCCAGGCACTCGTTGAAGCGAAGGGCGACCAATCCAAAGCTGCGCTGGACATTGCCGGAGATCCGAGCCATCTACGAACCGCAGAATTGAAGCTCCGAGACTATTATGATCACCTCCAATCCGTAATCGAGCCCTTCGCGACCGTCGACGAAGCGCTCGCTGATTGCAGACGCCGTTTCAAGAACCTTCCGGAACGCCATTTCTTATCGGTTGAAACACTGGTGCGGCAACACTTCCAACTGGATCGACCAGTTCCGCTCGGACAGCAGACCAAGCGGGTCGGTGCCTAGACAAAAGATGATGCTCACTTGAGCAACGCTTTTTAGATTCAGTGCGTCCCGCCGGGCTGAGGCACAGTACACTCAGAGCGACGGTTCAGAATCGTGAAGAATCTGTGAATGAGGTGTGTCGGATGCTGAGCCTTGGTGATCCGAGCAGCGGTGATACAGACTAAAGAGACGTGCAACTATGGGACTTCACGCGGAGCACCGCTTCCTGCTGGAAGCGCGTTTTGTAGGAGGCAATAATTTCCTGAACGGCCTTGTTCGGTACCGGGT
>JBKKBQ010000321.1:0-5813 GCA_046714015.1 Nitrospira sp. | reverse complement strand
TACGGGGGCGATCCTGGCGGCCTTGACGACAAGCCTTCCGGAACAATCGGGAGGCACGCGAAATTGGGACTATCGCTACTGCTGGCTGCGCGATGCCCATTTCTCGCTTTCGGCGTTTCACAATCTCGGCCAGTTTGAAGAAATGGAAGGCTTCCTGAAGTTTCTCCTGAATGTAGGTTATGCCTCTGAGCAATCGCATGATCGCTTGGCACCGGTGTATAAACTCAGTCAGGATCTGCCTCTTCCGGAAACTGAGCATGCCAACTGGCAAGGCTTTCTTGGAAGCCGGCCCGTACGAAGCCATAACCAGGCAGCCGAACATGTACAGAGCGACGTCTACGGCGAAATGATTCTCACGCTGGCTCCGATCTTCTTTGACAATCGATTCATTGACCTGCGGACGAAGGATCATGAAGCGCTGGTCGCTAATTTGGTCCGCCTCTGTGAACGAAGCATCTCTCAGCCGGATGCCGGACCATGGGAGATTCGTAATGGCTGGAAGGAGCATTCGTTCACGAATCTCATGTGTTGGGCCGGACTAGACCGGGCCTACCGCATGCAGCGGGCTGGGTTTCTCCTTGATCTACCGACCAACCTAGACACGGCCCGTGCGCGAGCGGCAAATGCTTTATTGCAAGCCACCAAGGACAAAGCCCTCCGGAATGGGCCGACTGACGAGAGTTACGACGCCTCCTTAGCCCAATTGGCCATTCTCGGATTTCCTGATCGAGAGGTGTGCGATACGACGATCACGCAGATTAAGCAAGCGCTCGCGGTACGTCGAGACGGGAAAGAGACCGGGTTTTTCTTCCGCTACTTGCGGCAAGATGATTTCGGCAAGCCCCAGTCGAGCTTTGTTATTTGCTCATTTTGGGTCGTTCAGGCGTTGGCAAAACTCGGCCGTCACACCGAGGCGAAGCAGATTATGAATCAAATTCTCACGGGTGCCAACAGCCTCGGGCTCATTGCTGAGCACTTTGTGCCGGAAACTCGCGTCCAACTCGGGAACTTCCCTCAGGCTTATTCTCACGTAGGCTTGATCAACGCCGCGTTTGCCGTCAGTCCTCCGTGGAGCGATGTGCTGTAGCCCCGTCCCGACCCGCTGTAACACACATTTTCCGTCTTCCACATCGCGGTGAGCTCCTCAACCATCCTCGTATAGAACCCCACCCGTTTCCTTGCGGGCTTGTACCTTTTTAGGCGGCCTGGGTGGGCTGGTTCCTAGAATACACCCCGGATCAGCGTGCCCTGATGGCTCTGGCTTATGGCTCTGACTCAAGGAAGAAAGTACCCGCTTGAGGGGGGTGCCCCAGCCTTTGCCCAATACACTTGGCAGATCCTGTCAGGCGACGCTCTTGCTCATTGATACTGCGTCCACCCAACCCGAGAGATTGATCAGCGATGCCTACATCATCACGAAAGCAAACCTCCCGCCCCTTGCGACTGTATCTCATCGATGCACATCCACTCATTCGACTCGGGTTGCGCTCGTTCTTCGATACACAACCGTCCGTCTCCATAGAGGGCGATGCGTCCACACTTGCCGCTGCCCTGCCGGCCTTACGACTCTGCAAGCCGGATGTGGTGATCACGGATACCTTCCCGATGCCAAAACGAGTGTTGCATCGACAACGCTTCCGTGTCCTCTATACCTTCGAGACGCTCGAACACTGTTCGCCAGCTAAACTCACACAACATCTGAAGCATGGACGGGCGGGTATTGCGCTCAAGAATCTTCCAATGGATGAATTCCTGCGGGCGGTGGACCAAGTCGCAGCAGGTCGAGGGAATAACGACCCGGCCCTCTCATGCCTTGTCGAAGAGAAGCGCCGACGGCGAGACACGGTCCGGCAGATGAGGCGAAACAATGGCCGTCGGAGCAACCGAAGAAAAGAGCAAAAAAAAGTGAAGACTCTCCGGCGATATCGATAACGAGAGGCTTCGCCCGCCTGCAATCAGGGGACGTCATGAACAGCGGCAGAGCATCCCGGAGAGAATGGCATGCCCCCTTATTTTTTATTTCGACAGAGGAGACCGAAGGAGCTGCCTAGGGCGAGGCCACCGAGGAAGGTCAACCCAAGAATGATCCCGAGCAGAGAGGTGGCGGGTCGTCCCGCTTGACGTCGGATATGCCGGCCGGCTTGGGAGCCGACGGTCGCTTCGCCTCCAATCCAGCGTCGGGAGTCGTCAGTCTGCATGTCAGTCCGAGGATCGACGGATTTCATGCCGTTCTCCCTTCATCAAGCGCGATGCACTCATCGATCAGCTGCTCCAATTCATCCATTTTCTCTTGCTGTAACTCGACAAATCGAACTCCGAACGTTCGATTGACGGTCCACTGTACCCGAGCCTGCTCAATCAGAATCGGTGTGTCGTCTCCGGGGACAATCAGCTTAACGGCGATCTGCCTGCCTGGTTGAACAACAAGAGAACTCTCAATCCGGGCGCCGCCGAGCGAGAGATCGAGGGCCTCCCCTTCCACTTCATGCGAATTCGCCCGAAGCAAGCTCTTGACTTGAGCCCGAACTCGACGGTGCCGACGTCGCTCCATAGACTTAGAATACCTCTTTCACCGGGAAAAAGCACGTGGCTGGCCTCCCAAGTCGCTGATTGTTCGAGCATTCTCTTGCAAGTCATCGGATCTTTTAGATAAGGTACGGCACGATGGACCGATCGCGTTCGCGCCAGATCCTCTTTGCCTGCGCGAGCGGACTGCTCTTGCCGTTCTGCTTTCCGAAGTTTGATCTGGGATTGCTGGCCTGGATCGTCCTGGTTCCCCTCCATCTCGCGCTTGATCAATGTTCCAGACAGCGGGCCTTTTGGATTGGCTGGCTGAGCGGTGTCGTCGGATTCACCGGCATCATGGCCTGGGTCGTCACCGCCATGACGACATATGGCAAGGTGCCCGAACCAGTGAGTTACGCAATTTTATTGCTGCTGACCACCTATCTCGGGCTCTATGTCGGGCTCTATAGCCTCGCCGTCGTCTGGTTGCGTGAGCTCATCCCACGCTATGGGATTTTCTTTGCCCCCTGCTTCTGGGTCGCGCTCGAGTTGTTCCGGACTCACCTGCTCTCCGGCCTTCCCTGGTGTCTTCTCGGCTATTCGCAATATCGCGAACTGGACCTGATTCAGGTGGCAGATCACACAGGCGTGTACGGCATCTCCTTCCTCATCGTCCTGGTGAATGTGGCCTTCGCCGAGCTGTTCTTGTGGATCATGCCGTTTTTCCGAGGATTTCACCCGGTCAAGCTCCCGTGGGAACTCCTCACGGCGGCGGCAGCCTGCATGCTGCTGTCGTGGTTCTACAGTTCGGCGGTCCTGAGCGATAGAGATCTGAAAAACCCGAAAACATCCATTACTGTAGGTATCGTTCAACCGAATATCGATCAAGCCGTGAAGTGGGATGCGTCCTTCCGCAATGAGACGATGCGGAGGTTCGACCGCCTGACGGCCCAACTGGGAACCGGTACCGACTTGGTCGTGTGGCCCGAGGCAGCCACGCCGTTTATTGTGGAGCGGGAGAAAGAGTATCAGTTACAGCTGATCGCGTGGGCGGAACGCGCGCAGGCACCCATCCTCCTCGGCAGCCCGGCCTTGAGATTCTATCCTGATCGCCGCCCCTACCTCTTGAACAGCGCCTATCTGCTGGGGGACGGGACGGTCCTCGGCCGTTATGACAAGCACCATCTCGTGCCGTTCGGAGAGTACATCCCCCTCAAATCGTCGCTCTTATTTTTCCTCGATAAACTCGTCGAGGGGATCGGCGATTTTGAAGCAGGACCGGGACCGACGACTCTTTCGTTCAGTCCGAAATCCTGGAACACGGAAAGGTCAACCGGTACCAGATCGGTCAAGTTCGGCGTGGCGATCTGCTATGAAGTGATCTTTCCGGATTTGGTCCGTCAGTTCGCAGCAAATGGCGCGGAGTTTCTGGTGACGATCACGAACGACGGGTGGTTTGGACCGTCCTCGGCCCCCGCCCAGCACTTTGCCATGGTCGTGTTTGGATCAGTCGAAAATCATTTGGCTTTCGCGCGGGCGGCCAACACGGGGATTTCCGGGTTCATCGATCCGTTCGGACAGATCATCGAAGCGACGCCCATTTTTGTCGAGCAGGCATCGTACGCGACGATCCCGACCAGACAAGCCCGCACGTTTTACAGCTATTACGGCGATGTCTTCGCCCACGCCTGTGTTATAATCTGCGCGGTTTTGTGCCTGTTCGGGTATTTCCGCACGAAGGAACCAGCCCTGACGGCCATCACACCGGCATGACCGAAGCGTGATCAAAGAAGGAGGGTCGTGACATGTTAGAGGACGTGGAAGTTCGCGTTCGTGCGCTCGTTGACCAAGTTTCTGAACTACGGGGGCATCTTTGACTTCGCTCATATGAAGGCCGACTTACAAGAACTTGAAGCGCAGATGGGCCAGCCGCACTTCTGGAACGATGCCCGCGCCGCCGCAGCCGTAAGTAGGAAAAAGGCGACGATCGAGCGAGAGCTCCAGCAGTGGCGCGACATCGAGACTAGAATGGGCGATGTGGGGGCCATGCTGGAACTTGCGCACGAAAGCGGCGACTCAGGCCTGGAGACCGAACTGGCCGGTGAGCTGAATCAGCTGGAGCCGCGCCTCGCTACACTGCGTGTCGAGCTGCTCCTTTCGGGGGAACTCGACCCCAATAATGCCCTTGTGGCGATTCATCCCGGTGCCGGCGGCACGGAATCGCAGGACTGGGCGGAAATGCTCCTTCGGATGTATGTGCGGTGGGGGGAATACAAGAAGTTCAAAGTGGAAACGTTGGACCTCCTACCAGGTGACGAAGCCGGCATCAAGAGCGTGACGATCTCGATCACAGGACCCTATGCCTATGGATACCTGAAGGCGGAAGCCGGGGTCCATCGCTTGGTGCGCATTTCCCCGTTCGACTCCAACAAGCGGCGGCATACGTCGTTTGCATCCGTCTTCGTGTATCCGGAACTGAGTGAAGACATCGACGTCGTGGTCGATGACAAGGATCTCCGGATCGATACGTTTCGGTCTGGCGGCGCCGGCGGTCAGAACGTCAATAAGGTGGAAACCGCCATCCGCATTACCCACTTGCCGAGCGGAATCGTGGTGCAATGCCAGAATGAACGATCGCAACTTCAGAATAGAAACGGAGCGATGAAGATCTTGAAATCGCGACTCTTCGAATTAGAACAGAAAAAGAAGGAAGCTGAGTTCAACGCCATCGTCGGCGAAAAGAAAGAGATCGCGTGGGGCAGCCAAATTCGATCCTACGTGTTCCAGCCCTACCAACTGGTCAAGGATCACCGAACCGGTCATCAACTCGGCAACGTCTCATCCGTCATGGACGGCGACCTCGATGGATTCATCGAGGCCTTTTTGAAAAAGAAACTGGGGAAGGGCAGCGATCAACTCTCACCGGTCGGCGGACCGGACGACGACCTGTAAAATCCGTTTATCTGGTGCCTGGTCTGACTGGACCAGATAGACGGAACAGTCGAGATAGACGAGACAGACTAATTATGGATGAACTGAACGAACAGCGGCAGCAGCGGATCAAGAAACTTGAGCTCCTGCGAGAGGCCAGCGTCGCCCCGTACGGCAGCCGCTTTGAGGTCAAGGATCGGGCGGGACAATTACTCCAGCTCCATGGCGACAAGACCAAGGAGACCTTGGAGCAAGAAAAAGTCTCATGCACCGTCGCAGGACGAGTCGTCGCCTTGCGGCGTTTCGGGAAAGCCGGATTTGCCGTACTACAAGACGGGTCCGACCGCCTTCAGGTGTACCTCAAGAAAGATTTGCTC
>JBKKBQ010000320.1:0-4842 GCA_046714015.1 Nitrospira sp. | reverse complement strand
ACCTCGCCGACTTTTCGCCGTCGAGTTTCCAGGCTGACGCAAAGATAGCGTTTGAGCTTCCGTTCCTCCGCCAGCGCCTTCAACGATTTCAGGTCGTTGGGGCCGACGTTTTCACTCGCCTTGAGTTCAATCGCCGTGTGATCGCCCAAGATAAAATCTACTTCAAAGCCGGATTTCGATTTCCAAAAAGCGAGAGGCTCCCCAGACACATAATCCACATAGCTCTTGAGTTCGTGAAAGAGATAGGTTTCCACCGCTTGCCCGTACTCCGGCGTCCCTCGACGGTATTGTCGTCCTTGTAGGCCGGCCACGACGCCGATATCAAAAAAGTAATACTTCGAGGATGCTAATGGTTTGCGCTGTCTGGTTTCACGCCAGGCCGGCAGTTCGTGAAGGATGAGCGTGTCTTTCAAGATCTCAAAGTACTCGTAAACGGTGGTGCGTGGGACTTGGGCGTCGGTGGCCACGTTGGTGAAATTGACGATGGTCGCATTGCAGTAGGCTGCCACTTTCAGGAACCGGCTGAAGGCCGCAATATTTCTGGTAGCTCCCTCCGCCACGATCTCCTGCTGGAGATAGGAACCAGTGTAGGCGTCAAGATCAGCGCGGGCGTCATCTGAGAAATAGATGGACGGCAATCCTCCCCGAGTAATGAATCGGTTCAGATCGAAGTGTTCTCCTAATTCTCTCTGAGTGAGTGGGTGCAGGTATTTTGTCCTCGCCCGTCCTCCCAAGAGATTGATTCCACCCTGTCGAAGCTTGCGGGCACTGGAACCCGTGAGCAGAAATCGAATCCCTCGTTGCTCGATGAGGCGGTGTACTTCGTTCAGTAGTCCTGGGAGCCGTTGAATTTCGTCGATGACCACCACCCGATCCTTGGGAGTGAGTTCTTCGGCCAATCGCTGTGGGCGTTGACTGAGCGTCAGATAGACGGATGTATCGAGGAGGTCGTAGACGCGGGCGTATCGGAAGCTTTGGGTGATCAGGAAGCTCTTCCCGGTTTGGCGGGGTCCCAAGAGGAAGTAAGACTTCTTTCCTAAGAGGCCTTCCAGATCCAGGAGTCGAGGGATGGCCGGTACGGAACTCATAGGGGCAGGGTAACAGGTGACGACTCTGTCGTCAAATGGCATGCCAAATGACGACTCTGCCGACACCTGTTTACGCGTGGGGATGAGCGCTATGGATCACCGCACTATCGGCAGGTCCCTATTTTCCCGCGCGAGGTGCTTCTGCCGTCATCGTGTCGGTAGGACACTGGTCACGATGAATTGCAAAAAAGTTTGGTTTCTTGAATGCTCACGATCACCGGGTTACCGCTGATCGTTGACTCATCAGGAATCCATTTATATACTTACCTTTCACCCGGAGGCGATCGAGATGAAAATAGCCATGGGCTTGCTCGTCCTACTGGTCCTGCTCGTCGGAGTGGTACTCGCGCTGCCATTCCTGATCGATCTCAATAAATATCAAGATCAATACAAACCCATCATAGAAGACGCCCTCAATCGCAAGGTCCAGCTGCAAGACATCCGCCTGACCATCTGGCCTAGGATCGGCGCGCGAGTGGCCGGGTTCGCCGTGCTGGACGATCCGTCATTTGGAACCGGTCCCTTCGCGTCTCTCGCTTCGCTGGATGTCGGTGTGAAGCTGATGCCGCTACTGAGCGGTAAGGTCGAGGTGGAGGAGATCGCGCTCCGCCAGCCGGTCATTACGGTGATCAAGAATCAAAAGGGTGTGCTGAACGTGTCAACCATCGGCCGCAAAGGGGTACCGGTGCCGGAGAAACCGTCGCGCGCCCCGATTCCTTCGACGGAAGGGCCGCTCAAGATTCTGGCGCTGCTGGCCGTGGACCGCGTGTCGATCGACGGTGGGAAATTGACATATCGGGATCTCTCGGCCGCCGAGCCGAAGGAGTATGTGTTGCAAGATATGGAATTGCTCCTTCGCAACGTTCGGCTTGGTCAAACTCCAAACTTGCATTTCCTTTCGCTCGTGCAGCCCTTCAACATGCCGGTGAAACTCGACGGTACGTTCGGCCCCTTGAGAGAAACGATGGACATCGACGCGATCAATTTCCAGCTTGGTGTGGGGAAGACGGACTTTACAATTACAGGAAACGCCGCCGGGAATGACGCCGACATCAACATCACTTCGCCCATGATCAATACCGCGAACCTTCCTATCGCGCTCCCCTTGAAAAAGCCGGTCGAGGTTAAGAATCTTCAGATCGCAGCGGAAGTGAGGGGGCAAGAGGCCAAGCTGAAATCCCTATCGTTTCAACTATTCGACGGCCAGGTGAAGGGGCAAGGGAAACTGATTGCCGGCTCAGAGCTGCCCCCATTCAAGGGGGCTGTGACGTTGCAAGGCTTGCAACTCGGTCCCGCGCTCAATGCCGTCTCGGAGACGCCGATTTCCATCAGCGGCACAGCCGGCGCGGATCTCTCGTTGCATGGCAAGGGGTTCTCCATGCCGGACCTGACGAAGGCATTGGAAGGCACCGGGCACATGGCGGTGAAGGACGGGAAGATCGACGGCGTAAATCTCCTTCAGGAAGCGCTCTCCATCCTCAAAGTCGCGGGCATATCGCTCGACAACCCCAATGCCACGGTCTTTTCCACAATAGAGACGGATCTTGTGATCAAGCAAGGGGTCATCAACGTGCAGCGGCTCTTGATGGAGAGCCATGATTTTCAGTCGACCGGCGGCGGTACCATCGGATTCGATCAGAGGCTAAATCTCCTCGTGCATCTCAACCTGTCACAGAATCTGAGTCAGAAGATTGCCGGGACGTCACCTGTCATGAAGATCGCGCTGAAAGAGGGCCGATTGAATCTCCCTCTCACCATTACCGGCACTGCTCAAGCACCGGCGTACGGAGTCGATTTAAAAAGTATAAGCGGGAAAGTTCAGGAGCAGGTGAAGAAAAAGGTGGAAGAAGCCGTCGGTGAGCTACTCAAAGGCACGAAGCGACCAGAGGACCTCCAAAAAGAGGGGAAAGAGTTGCTGAAAGGATTATTCGGTCAATAGCAGACTGTCGGCAGAGCCAGCCGGCTGTGTTCTCGTGAGGAAATACCTTCTATGAATGTCGTCGATACGCTCACTCAATATGCCGTGCAGTATGGCCTGCAGGCGGCGGTCGCGCTCGGCATTTTCGTCGCCGGGGTGATGGCGTCTCGGTGGGCCGGGAATTTTTCCCAACAGGCGCTCGAAAGGCAGACGCTTGAGCCGCCGGTGCGCCTGCTACTGGTTCGCATCGTCAAGATCGTGGTGATGCTCTTTACCGCGATGATCGCTCTGCAAACGCTGGGTGTGCCGATTGCTCCGTTGATCGCCGGAGTCGGCGTCGCGGGCGTGGGCATCGGCTTGGCCTTACAGGGTGTCCTGAGCAACGTGATGGCCGGGCTGTCGATTATCTTCAGCAAGCCCTACAAGGTCGGGGAACATATCTCGCTGCTCGGGGTCCACGGCGACGTTGTGGTCATCGACATCTTCACGACGATCCTGGTGCACTCGGACCGATCTCGCGTCATCATTCCCAATCGGAAGATCATTGGAGAGATCTTGCATAACTTCGGCACGATCCGTCAGCTGCATTTGTCTTTCCCTGTATCTCATGAAGCCAATCTGGATCAGGCGCTCGCCCAAGTGCGGGAGATTCTCGAACAGCATCCATTGGTATTGAAAGACCCTATTCCCTCTCTGGGGGTTGCATCTATCGGCGAGTCGTCTGCAGCAATTGCCGTGGAACCCTGGACGGCTGTGGCAAACTACAGCGCAGTTCTAGGGGAGTTGAATAAGTTGATTCTCGAACGATTCCGGGCACATGAAATCGAGTTGCCGTCTTCTCGTCACGACGTTCATGTGTTGAACGGATAGACACTGCTCAGCTACGTCCATTTCCCGCCAGTCGGGTCAGACAGATCTACACATGTTCAGAGAAGGGCACTAGGAATACCTTCTAGTTTTTACTAGCGCCGATGTGCTTTATTACTGCCCCTGGTCCAATCCATCTTACGTCCATCCTTGTGGCGACAGAAGGTAAGGGAGCTTGGTATGGATCACCCGCTACTATCCGATCCGGAAGACGAAGGCCGCAAAGGGCTGACGTCCGATCTGACTTTTCCCTCAGGCGGCGGCGAGATGGGCGCGCTCATCCGCGCAAAGGATTGGTCGAAGACTTCGCTTGGGCCGATCGAGTCTTGGCCGCATAGCCTCCGCACGACGGTCAGTATCTGTCTGGCCTCAGATCTTCCCGTTTGCATTATCTGGGGGCCCGACCTCGTGCAGATTTACAACGACGGATATCGAGTCATCTGCGGCGAGAAACATCCGCGTTCCATGGGCCAAAACTTTGCCGAATGCTGGCGCGAGGCATGGCCGGTCATCGGTGACGCGCATGATTCGGCGCTCGCGGGCGACACGGCCTTTTTGGAGAATCAACATATCTTCCTCGAACGCCATGGGTATGTCGAAGAATGCTTCTTCACGTTTTCGTTCAGCCCCATCCGCGATGAGTCTGGGCGCGTGGTCGGACTGTTCCATCCTGTCATCGAGATGACCGCCAAAATGTTGGGCGAGCGACGAACTCGCGCCCTGCGCGATGTGGCTGCTCGGACCGCCAATGTCAAAACCGTCCAGGAAGCATGCACACGCGCGGCTCAGTCGCTTGCCGATCAGAAATTAGATGTTCCCTTTTCGCTGATGTATGTGTTCGACGGAGAGGAGGTCTCCTCCCGGCTGGTCGCTTCGAGTGGCATACCCGAGAGCGCCGAGAGAAGCGCGATGTGGTCTGGCGTACCGCAATCATGGCCGCTAGTCGAAGTCCCGGCGACGCGACAGGGC
>JBKKBQ010000319.1:0-8027 GCA_046714015.1 Nitrospira sp. | reverse complement strand
CCTGTGGGTCGGCTGCTCCCCGGTATGGCCTATCTGGTTCGGCGACTCTTGGAAAATACGTCGAACGAATCGTTCCTCCACAAAGAGTACGTCGAGTCCCAGCCATTGGCCCGGCTCCTCGCTCCACCGACAGCACCGGCCCAGCTCCCACGCACAACAACGACCGGCGAGAAGAGTTTCAGCAACGAACCGCACAGCGACTTTTCACAGGCAGAGGTGCGGAACGCCATGCGGGCAGGTATTGGATCGGTTCAATCCCAGTTGGGCCGACTATGGCACGGTGAAGCACCCGATATCAGACTGACCGGCCCGTGGCTGGAATCCCGTAATCCTTGTAGGCCAACCGAGGTCGTGGCCCAGGTGCAGAGCGCAGCGGTATCCGATCTGGACCACATCATCGAACAGGCGCTCAAACAATGGGACCAGTGGCGGCGGAAGGCTCCGGGAGCGCGATCTGAAATCCTGCGTCAGGCTGCGTCGGAAATACGTCGCCGCCGGTACGAGCTGGCGGCGTGGGAGATCTTTGAAGTCGGCAAGACCTGGCGGGAGGCCGACGCTGATGTCGCAGAAGCCATCGACTTCCTTCGCTACTATGCAGATGAGATGGATCGCCTGGCTGGACCGGTACGATTAGGCAACCGTCCGGGAGAACTCAACCAGTGTATCTATGAACCGCGTGGCGTGACCGTCGTCATCGCACCATGGAACTTTCCACTCGCCATCCCCGCTGGAATGGTTTCTGCGGCACTTGTGACCGGCAATCCAGTTTTGTTCAAACCATCGGAACGATCGCCCGGCTTAGGAACTCTGCTCACCGACATCTTGATTGACTCAGGCGTACCGGCCGGTTGTGTGACCTGCCTTCCAGGGGGGGCGGAGATCGGCCAAGCGCTCGTCGCACATCCCCATATCGTGACGATCGCATTTACCGGATCGAAGACCGTGGGTCTTCGTATTCTGGCCGACGCTACGCTCGTAACTCCTGGACAGCCGATGGTCAAGCGAGTGATTGCCGAGATGGGTGGGAAGAATGCCATCATTGTCGATGAGACAGCCGATCTCGATGAAGCGATTACCGGCGTCGTCGCATCGTTCGCCGGCTACGCGGGACAGAAATGCTCGGCTTGCTCGCGAGTCATCGTCCATCGCACCATCTACGACTCTTTCGTCTCCCGCCTGCGTGAGGCAGTGCTGAGCTTGGAGGTCGGCAATCCCATGCACTCGTCCACCAAGATGGGACCTGTGATCGATGCCAGAGCCCAAGCCGGCATACAACGCTATATTTCACTCGGTTTCGAAGAAGGCCGGCTCCTTGTGCAACGACCCGTGGATCAGAGCGGGTATTTCGTCGGTCCGACGGTGTTTGTGGATATCCAACCTCATCATCGCTTGGCACGGGAGGAAATCTTTGGGCCGGTATTAGCCGTTATGAAAGCGGATAGTTTCGCCGATGCGATCCGCTTGGCAAACGGAACCGAGTATGCCTTGACCGGAGGGGTCTATGCCAGGAGTCCCGCCAATCTTGCGATGGCCCGTGAGCAGTTCGACGTCGGGAATCTGTACTTGAACCGACCGATCACCGGCGCCCTCGTCGCTCGCCAGCCATTCGGTGGGCACCGCTTCTCAGGGGTCGGTGCGAAAGCGGGCGGGGAAGACTATCTGACCCAATTCATGATCGCCAGGGTCATCAGCGAGAACACTCTTCGCCGGGGATTCGAGTCGGCTCAGTGAGGCTTTGGCTGGTTTGATGTCGTATTCTTCAAGTTCTTCTGTGATTTCCGTGACCACACCGCGGTCCTCCTTGAGGGCGGATAATTCCTGCCGCTCTGAATACTTCACGAGACCGACCCCCTTGGCAAACCAGGCCGTCATCACGTCGATTCCAGAGACAGTGCGACGGCTTCCCGACAAGTGGATCTTCATGTTCATCCGTGCTTCAATTTTGATGGCATCCGGGAACGTCCCGGCCGGGACGGTGATGGTTTCTCGACCGATCACTTTACTCCACCCCTGGGTATCGACCCTCTCATCGGTTTGATCACGATCCATATCGCTGCCGAAATCAATCCCCATTCGGTCAAACTGCTGGAAGGAGGACGGGATTCTCAGCGGAAATCGGAAAATCTGGTAGGGCGTAATATGTTTCTCCAACGGTGTTCCGGGCTCCGACCCATAATAGACAATGCCGACCGCGTCGCGTCGATAAAAACTATCCGCCGGGCCGTGATTGCCCGGGTTCGTATCGCGGAATACGGTTACTGTGACACCTTTGATTACCTTGGTTCCTGAGACCGTCGATACATTCGTGAAAAACTTCAGCTCGATAGTTTGGAGCGGTCCCTCGTTAATCTGGCCGCGATAGGTCCAGCGGCTCCCCGCCGTGTCAGGGAAATACTCCTCGGACTTGGAAATCGTCACCGGCTCCTCAGCACCGTGCGCCACAGACCATGGGGGCAGCCCCAAGAGCAAGCAGAGTCCCATCGTCAATACCATTCGCAGATCACATTTATGCTTCACCATCATTCCTGCTCCAGATATGATGTTTTGACGGTATCACAGGAGTCCCGAGGGCGGCAAGCCGATCGGTGCTGAGTTTCGATACGGGCTTGTCTTGGCCCGCTTCTCCCCGCATAATTCTCTCAAATATGGAACCTCCTATTTCGCCGACACCTCCCGCGAAGGATCGATCGACAAACCCGTCTGATCGTCCAGCAGTCCTCATCACCGGAGCGTCGGGTGGCATCGGTCGTGCCATCAGCCACGCGTTCGGAAAAATCGGATGGTACGTAGGGGTCCATTACTATCGGAACAAACCGGCGGCCGAAGCGACCTTGCATCGTGTCCTCGAGGACGGTGGAATCGGCGACGCATACCCTGCGGATATTCGAGAAGCTGAATCCGTTCGACGCATGGTCGACAGATTCTCCAGCTGCGCCTCCGGCCCATTAGTGTTGGTCTGCAACGCCGGAATCGGACAAAGCGAGTTGCTCGTGCGCCATTCAGGCGAGATCTGGGATAACCTCATCGCCACGAATCTCACCGGAACATTTCATTGTCTACAAGCCATGGCGCCTTCCCTACTCGCTCGCGGCGGAGGCTCCATCATTGTGATTGGTTCCCACACGGGATTCCACGGAGCGACCGGCCAGAGTGCCTATGCGACATCGAAGGCCGGACTGATCGGACTCGTCAAAACGGCCGCGCTAGAATGGGGACCGCAAAATATTCGCGTGAATCTCGTGCTGCCGGGCTGGCAAAAAACTGATTTGACCGAGGGCCTGTTTCCAGAAGGACAGGGCTGGCTCGATCACGCACTGCACCGGCCGGCGTCTCTCGACGAAGTCGTCGGTACGATCGTGCACGTGGCCCAGCTCAAGGACGTATCGGGACAGGTATGGAACTGCGACAGCAGAAATCTCTGAGGGAGTACGTGGTATAAGCCATACGCTGTATGCTCTTTACCTTGTCGTAAGCTTCATTCATATGAATCAAGGCATATTCATCACAGGAACCGACACAGGAGTCGGAAAGACGTTGGTGACGGCGGCGCTCGCTTTTCACCTCAAGAAGCGCGGGCTGTCGGTCGGCGTGATGAAACCGATCGAGACAGGAGTCTCGCCGGTTCGGGACGCCCAATCCGACGCCGCACGGCTTCGATCGATCATTGAAAGTGAAGAACCATTGGGAGCGATCCGCCCCTACTCGTTTGAACTAGCGGTCTCGCCGCTGGCCGCCGCCGAATCCGAAGGACAGTCCATCAATCCGGACACCATCAAGAAAGTCTACCGCCTCCTGTCCGGCCGGTATGACTGCATGGTGGTCGAAGGAATCGGCGGAGTGCATGTGCCGATCACCACCAGCTCCAATGTCACGGATCTGATCAAGCAGTTACGCCTTTCAGTCATCGTCGTCGGGCGATCTGGGTTGGGCGGAATCAATCATGCTTTGCTGACAATCGAGGCCCTTCGCCGAAAACACATCCACATCATCGCCCTAGTCTTAAATCGCACCCATTCGGTCAGATCGGCCCTTTCGCTCATTCAGGAACGCACGACCCTCGACATCCTTCGTAAACAGGCCGGTGTCCCGGTAGTCGGCCCCCTTCCCTACGAACGAGGCATGCCGGGCCGTTTCCGGCCCTCAGTCATGCATTTGGCCCGATCCGCTGCGCTCAAGAACCTGGCGAAGTTGCTGCTGAGATCCGCGAAACGAAGTCGCTGACCGCTCCCTGAATATCCGACGCTTTCAGAACCGCGGAGATCACCGCCACGCCGTCGGCTCCTGCGCGCATCACTTCTTCGGTGCGATCGGCCGTAATCCCCCCGATGGCAAAGAGCGGGAGCGCCGTCAGGGGGCGGATCGCTCGTAGCCCCTGCAAACCAACGACCGGATCATGGTCTGACTTTGAGCCAGGCGTGAAAATCGGACCAAACCCGAGATAGTTTGGCCCGCCGGCTGTCGCCGCCACCACTTGCTCTCGGCTGTGCGTCGAAATGCCGATCAGCTTTTCTGGCCCCATGACTTTTCGCGCGAGGTTGAGTGGCAAGTCTCCCTGTCCAAGATGCACACCGTCCGCATCCACTGCCAACGCCAAATCGCATCGATCATTGACGATGAACAATACGCCGAGCTCCTGCGCTACTTTTCTGAGCAGCAACGCCTCCGCATAGGCGGCTTTCATCGAAGCCGTCTTGTTCCGATACTGAAACATTTTGGCGCCGGCTGTGGTAGAAACTTTCAGGACATCTACAAGCTGACGATCGGAACTGACCGACGGATCCAGAATAACGTATAGGCCGGCTAGTATCGAGGCACCAGGATTCTTCTCCCGCGAAATTTGAACCATAGCAGTTACCGCTTGGAGTGCTCCAACGCCTTCTGTTTGACGATACGGAAGTGGGTTGCCAATTCCTGCCGCGTGACCATCGCAACCAACCAATCCGGCGCGAGAGAATCCAGCTCGACGATTAGTTCGAAATCGGCGCGCGTGTGATTCCCCTCTCCAACCGGCTGCAGCTTCCACACTCGATGATAGCGTTTGAAGTCACCGCCCTTCAGGTCGGTCACCAGGCCACCGTTCGGTAATACTCTGGATTCCGTGACTAACCGACGTTCCCCGGGCATCACCGGATGGTCGATGCGAAGATCGATCGTGGCCACCCCATCACGGATGTTCAATTCAGCGACCCTCATCCGAACCTCAAAAAGGTCCGGCCAATGTGCGTAAT
The DNA here is from genome assembly GCA_046714015.1 of Nitrospira sp. GTDB lineage: Bacteria > Nitrospirota > Nitrospiria > Nitrospirales > Nitrospiraceae > Nitrospira_D. The sequence goes on along the minus strand of JBKKBQ010000319.1, from coordinate 2,799 downwards.
CCGCCAACAAAGCTTGTATCACTTCCGGCTTGGCCGGAAAGAGAGGATGTGCCGTCGCACGAACTCCACCACCAGGTTCTGCCTTCACCTCTAAACCGTCTGCATCAGCCGCCGCCAGAGCACCCACCTCCCATACGGGACTGGACAGAAGCACAGGGACGGCCAACAACAGGACGAAGCCCGGTGATGATGTGGCTCGTTTATCCAACAATCGCATCCAGCAGCCGCTGGTGAATCTTCCGTACCCGTTCAAGCTGTCCTTTGGCCGGAAACCGCTCGTAGAAGCCGTCGGCGCGGAACTCCTTCGTCAGTGGAGCCCAGGGTTTGACGATCTCAGCAAACGGCTTGTGCGAACGCTGTTCGTCCCAGTCAGTGATGAGTTTGCGATCCACGATCAGATCGTCCAACACACGAATCAACGCCTTGAGCGTCACATCGCGAGTAAACATATACCGGTCGTTCTGCCCCCAGACCTCGCCCATGACTTCCTTGACCCCCTTCAGATAGTCGCGCACCAGTGCATAGCAGCGATCGGGCTTCATCCCCAAATGTGACTCCATCCAGCGTTTATGGACCGTCACAACTTTCAGCAGCTCGTTGAACACCTCGGACTGCAGAATCCATTTTTCCTGTTTACTCCGCCCCCCAAGGCGATTGATCTTGTACTGCAGCGGCGAGTCCGGCTCGCCATAGAGGAGGTTCACGACCTTGGCGGCGAATTTCTTTTCAGGACTTTCCCACGAGACTTTTTCATAGAGATCGACCAAATGCGACCGGTTGATCCGCGTATGGGTTGAATTGATGATGACAAACATCTCTGTCGCGAAATCGGCGCTGCGTCCGTCGAACAACAAACAGGGCACTTCCACCTGCGCGCTCTGATCGGGATGTTTCTCATCGAAGAAGTGAAGCCCGGCGAGACGGTGTTGCCCGTCGATCACCAGATACTTGCCCTTCGGCTCGCTCAGGTGGCCGATTGCATCCGAGCCATCCGTCTTTTGGAAGCGAAGTGTTTCGTCGGTAAAGAGCAGCACAGTGCCGGGAATCATCGGTTGCGCCACGACGGTCTCATAAAAATTGACGATCTGCTTGATTTTTTGCCGATTCAGGACCCGTTGGAATCCCTTCTCACTCCGCTCGATGCCTGCAATAAACTGCGCCACATCGTCATGTTCAGAAATCTTGGCCTGTGCAATCTCTTCACCCTCGAAGTAGTATCGGCTGGTGAACCGGACCTTTTTCAAGAGCTCACCGGCCTTGTAAGCGATGAAATAGAACGTGCCCTCTTTTTGCGTGATCCGCGTCGCAAGCATGGAGCCTCCATTGGTTTAGCAGGATGCGGGAAAAGGCCGCCAGCGGCGTTCTCGCATCGCTCAGAAGGCTCACCGTACGGCACAGAGTACGATTCGCCTCTTCGCTCGCTGCGGCCTTGCTGGACAGCCTTTTTGCGCATCCTGCAGGGCGGTTCAGCATCGTCTCAAACATCGACCTCCGTGACGGCTACAGAGGTCAGAATGAGTTTTTCTGCAGCCTGTTAGAAGCCGGCGAGAGGATTCTACGCGGCCCTTGTCATGGCCGCAAGATAAAGGACTGTGCTACCATCGACGACTATGACGATTCGACGCATCGGCTTTCGTCTTTTCGTGTTGCAGCTCGTGCTCCTTCTCATGCCTTCCTCCGATACCAATGCACAAGAGGTAGAGGATTCCGGAGCTACTACGGAATTGGCCTGCAGCTTCGCGATGGAAAAAGGTGAAACCGGGCGCCCCTGCCACGTTCCGTTTCCACAAGGATGCCTGGTCGCCTCCATTCCCGGAACCAAGAAACCGTGGACCACGATCTCAAAAGGCGGCAGACTGCAGTGCCGATTCGACGAGAAGGAGACCGATTGGAAGACGAACATTGTCGGCACCTGCGACCGATGTCGATCGGTCCGATGTTCGGCCCACTTCAGTGTCCGCTTTGATTGCTCTGCCCAACACTAATCTCCCGGATATCTCATGTCCATCGCGGCAGCCATCAAACAAGAAGCCCGTCAGCTGGGATTCGATGCGGTTGGGATTACGCGCGTATCCAGTGAACAAACCCGATCAGCTGCCGATGATCAGGGAAACAGTCCCCCGCTCAATTCCGAAACCACGGTATCTCAACGCCTCTTCGACCGTCTCACCGAATGGCTCCGGCGAGGCTATCACGGCACCATGGCCTGGATGGAGCGGGCTCCGGACAAGCGCGCCGATCTTGGTCAGGTGCTTCCCGGCTGTCGGTCAATCATTTCGTTGGGGACCAACTATCTCACCGAGCATCGTGCCAACGAACAGCCCGGCTATGGCCGTATTGCGCGGTATGCCTGGGGGAAAGACTATCACAGGATCCTTGGCAAACGGCTGAAGCAGCTGGAGCAGCGCATCTCCTGCCTCGCACCCGACGCTCAAACCCGCTCCTATGTCGATACCGGCCCTATCATGGAAAAAGCCTGGGCGGAGCAGGCCGGCTTGGGCTGGATCGGGAAACATTCCAATCTCGTGTCGGCCGAGTATGGTTCGTGGCTGCTGCTGGGAGAAGTGTTGACCACATTGGAGCTCGAAGCGGACGAGCCAGCGACTGACCTCTGCGGCAGCTGCACGCTCTGCATTCAAGCATGCCCCACGGGGGCTATCACCGAGCCCTATGTTGTCGATGCCACTCGTTGTATTTCATACCTCACTATCGAATTACGTGGCGATGGCACCACCATCTCTCCTCAGCTAGAAGCAGGCATGGGGAACAAGATCTTCGGATGCGACGATTGTCTCGATG
>JBKKBQ010000318.1:0-11494 GCA_046714015.1 Nitrospira sp. | reverse complement strand
TGGTAAAAACTGTCCAACCAACCGGAGCCCCCGCTGTCACGATCCTACCCGAAATTGCACCGATTTGACTTAACAACACTGCGCTAGGTCCGATTGTTCCAAATTGACAATAGATGATGTCAAAAGGGCCGTTCTCAACCAACGGAATGCTCATGAAAAGGAGACTAAGAGACAAGGACCGTTTTCCGTACCTGAAGATATTTAATGATCTGAATATAACGTTGTAGTTACTTGGTACATATTTAATTATGAGGTAAATAGCTTTTATTATTCTCACTAGTTTGTTTTTGGGGATACCATAGTAGTGAGTCCTTTTTGACAAGTCGTATTTCTCATAATTACCATGTATGACATTCTTCTGTGATTTGTCTGCAAAAATATGGACATCATGCCCAAAATCTATCAGTCCCACAATCTGATTCAAGACAAAGGTCTCGGATACAGCAGGAAACGTACCAGCCAGAAATGCGACTCTCATGTGATCTTCCCCCGATTTCTCAGAGGAACCTGACACATCTATTTCTATGTTTTACTTCTGTTTTACTTTTGAATATCGCCCTGGTTCACCGTACAGCGCGTTCAGTATGGGGGTTCCCGTACATACCCTCACCGTATCAGCACTTTGAGAATCTATACTGTCGCCTCAATCCTTTCGCGACTAGGAAAATCCCTAGACCAGAATGCCGCTTACTTGCTGACTATCATGCATCCCCAGCGGAACGGGTCGGCTGCGGATTAGGAGAAAGCGTTTTCCAGGCCTGACGCAGCCCGGTTCATCGGAACGCCTCGGCCAGGTGGAGGGTAGCGGAGAGGGGGCGGGTGTTAAGCAACCGGGGGAATGACAAGTAATTTGAGCCAAGCTTCTCACAATGAATCTTCTTAACTCGGGCGTATAGGACAAAAAGCACGTAGTGTTCTCATCACTTCAAGTTGTGCCTGATGTTTGACCCAAGAATGACGATAGGTTATGAATAGGGAGGTCGAGGCATTTGGTAGTAGGCGCCGAAGCCGAGCCCCTCCAATAGGGCAGAATCATAAGTTAACATAATATATCTTATCAGACTATGACATTTGAACTTCTTGGCCGTGTACATAAAGAGCTCTCAATTACCGGACATGCGTTCTATGAAACGATTCTCTCTATTTCTGAACTGGTCAATCGCAAGGTTCAGATTATTCGTTTCCATTGGCAGGCGTCCACGCTACTCCAGCGCATTGACGATGTCACGGCCAAGGTCGGCCAACAAATCGTTGCGCAGGTCTCTGATCGACTCCTGTACCAGAGTCACCCCGATTCAGTGGTCGGCGTGATCGATCACACGCTTGCTGATGCCATGTCTCGTGTTCAAGAGCTGAAGCAGTCATTGATTGAGGTTGATGCCCAGATTCGCGAGCTCAAAATCGAGACGGTCCATCAGGACCTGCTCTCCCTCCAACGTGATTTGGCACTTCGTTCGGGAGGCATCGAGCGGCTGACCGTCGTTCGAGGCGCTGCCGCAGCTGGACAGCCGCTCAGCGCACTTCCACCATCTTCCTCCGCACATGTGGCCACGGTATTACGAGGGCCTTTTCTGTTGGCTCCGACCAACGATCTCCTGTTCCGACCTGGCGACATCGTAGTCTTGATCGGTGCTAAAACAGAACTCGATCAACTCGTTTCATGGTTTACCGGTCAGCGTTCCCTCACCACTTCACTCACGATCTCAGCGTAGGACAGTAGGCACATCGACAGAGATCAGATACAATATCCCTCGATGTTAGCTGTCGCATTCTCCTCATCACGTGTTCTGCTCTGTTTTGTTTTCGTCCTCCTTTCTGTCCTCAGAGGAGGCGGCCTGGCTGAGGCCTTAGCGGCCGACTCACCCGGCATTCGCATGCTGGAAGAGATCCAAACCGTCATTACCGAACTTGCTGAGCAGGTCAAACCTTCTGTCGTCAACCTGTTTCCCATCACCAGCGCAGGGAGGCTCCGGGAAGGACCAGGCGAGCGGACGCCGAATACGTCAGGTTCCGGCTCGGGGCTGATTGTCGACAGTAACGGCCATATCGTGACAAACAACCATGTGATCGGCGATGCGACCGAAATTGAAGTACGGTTCTCCGATAAGACGAAGCTCATCGCCCATGTGATCGGCAAAGATCAGGACACCGATTTAGCGGTGCTCAAAGTGACCACCACTCGACCGCTGTCCAGCGCACGATTCGGTGATTCCGCCGGCGTCAAGGTCGGCCAATGGGTGTTGGCCGTCGGAAATCCTTTCGGGCTGGACCGGACCGTGACGCTCGGTGTGGTCAGCGGTATCGGTCGCGAAAACATCAACCTCTCACGGTACGAAAACTTCATTCAGACTGATGCCTCGATCAACCCTGGCAATTCCGGAGGCCCGCTCTTTAACCTCCGGGGTGAGGTGATCGGCATCAATACGGCGATCATCAACTTTGCCCAAGGCATCGGATTCGCCATTCCCTCGAACATGGCCAAGCAGGTCATCGAACAGTTACTTGCCAAGGGCAAGGTCGTGCGGGGATGGCTCGGCGTCGGGATTCAGCCGTTGACGCCTGAGTTGGCGAAAACATTCGGGGTGGCCGAAGGCGAAGGGGTCCTGGTGAACGAAGTCTTCGAAAAAGACCCGGCAGCATTGGCTGGGATCAAGCCGGGCGATGTCATCGTCCGGATCGACGGTGCCGTCGTTGATTCACCGAATAAGCTGTCTCGTCTCATTGCGACGCATACTCCCGGCGCGACCTCGAAGATTGAAGTCGTCCGGGATCTAAAACACGTAACATTGGACGTTCCCCTCACCGAGCGGCGCGATACGGCTGTCATCGCATCGATTCCTCACCAAGAGGAGAAGGGAGGAGTCAGACTTGGCCTTGACCTTCAAGACTTGACGGCCGCTCTGGCGGAGAGGTTCAAACTCCGCGAGTCGAAAGGCGTGCTGATTGCAAAGGTTGAGCCTAACAGTCTTGCTCAAGCCGAAGGCCTCCGGGAAGGCGACCTCATTAAAGAGGTCAACCGTACGGAAGTGTCTTCCGTAGGAGACTTTACGTCAGCCATTGCGCGGTCCAGGTGGGGCGATACCCTCTTGCTCCGCGTGCTTCGGGAAAACCGGGCATTTTATGTCGTGCTCAAATCCTCCGACTGACGATTTCAATGGGCTGTGGCGGCTTGCCCTTCTGTCTTCTGTCGCTCGATGACCTTTGCGGCCAACTCTCTGGGTACTTCATCATACTGCGCGAACTCCATGACGTAGCTGCCCCGCCCTCCGGTCATGGCATTGAGCGCCGTCGCATATCGAAGCAGCTCAGCCAGTGGAACCAACGCTTTGATCTGTTCGGCATGATCTTGCGCGTTGACGGATAGGATTCGACCACGCCGGGCGCTCAAGTCTCCCATGACCGCTCCGACCGCGTCGGTGGGTGTATCGATTTCGACCGTCATGACAGGTTCAAGCAGCACCGGATGCGCGGTCTCCATGGCTTTCTTGAATGCCATCGATCCTGCGATCTTGAACGACATCTCGGACGAATCCACCACATGATAGGATCCGTCATAGACGGCCACCTGCACATCGACGACCGGAAACCCGCTCAATGGTCCCTCATGCATGGCCTCGAGGACCCCTTTTTCGACGGCGGCAATGAAGTTTCGAGGAATCGATCCTCCGACCACGCGACTCTCAAACACATACCCGTTGCCGCGCGGGAGCGGCCCCACCTCAAGCCAACAATCGCCGTATTGCCCATGACCGCCGGTTTGTTTCTTGTACTTACCCTGTGCCTGTGATTTCGTCTTGAGCGTTTCCCGGTATGGGACCTTCGGCGTATGCAATATGACATCGGCGCCGAATTTTCGATGGAGTTTCTCGAGAGCCAAATCGATGTGGAACTGCCCCATACCGCTGAGCACCATCTCCTTGGTTTCGGCATTGCGCGCGAATTCCAGCGTGGGGTCTTCTTCGATGAGTTTGTGAAGGCCCAGGCTTACCTTATCAATGTCCGTCTTGGACTTGGCTTCAATCGCGAACGACAGGATCGGCTTTGGCAAACTCAGCATGGGGTAACAGATGGGAGCCGTCTCGTGACACAGCGTGTCACCGGTATGCGTGTCTTTGAGCTTTCCGATCGCCACGATCTCCCCGCCTCTTGCCGAGTCGACGGCCGCATGGCGTTTGCCCAAGACCCTGTAGAAATGGCCGAGCTTCTCACGGACATGTTTGAAAGCATTCATCACTGTCGCATCGGCATGGACCGTCCCCGACAAGACACGGCAATAGGACAGCCGACCGACGAATGGGTCGATGATGGTCTTAAAGACGTAGGCAGAAAACGGCTCCTGCACGCTCCCCTTCCGCTCGCACCTTTCGTGAGTCTCCGGATGGATGCCGTGCCAGGGGTGGGTCTCACCCCGCTCGGAGGGTGAAGGCAATAAGGCCACAATGGCGTCCAACAGGGACCAGACTCCGACATTGTGCGTTGCGGATCCACCATAGACCGGAAGAAACTGCCTTGTACGAATATCGCGCCGGAGTCCTTGCAGAAGGTCTTCCTGGCTTAAATCTCCTTGGGTCAAGTAGGTCTCCAACAAGCTTTCCCCACTCTCCGCGACGGCCTCCACGAGCTGCTTGCGCATTCCGCTGAGAATCCGCTCGAGATCGTTTGAAATCTGTACCAGCTCGACTTTACCGGAACTCGGCCCGGATCGCACAAGCTTCTCATGTCGTACATCAATCACGCCGTCTAAATGCGCGCCAAGGTTGACCGGCATCGTCATAGGGATTGGAGTACAGCCGAGCTGCTGGCGGCAGGTTTCCAGAGCGTTCTCAAACGATGCGCCTTCCTTGTCAAGACCATTGACGAACACCAGACATGGAAGGTCCAACTCTTTGATCCTTGTCCACAGTCGTGCCAGCTCCGTCCGCACCCCCATGTTTCCGCTCAGAAGAAGGATGACTGCATCTACGGCCTGCAGGGCGGCGAGTGATTCACCAAGAAGATCGAGTGCGCCGGGAGGGTCAATCAAATTGATGTGGGCGTGATTCCACGTGAACTGAAGGAGGCTGGTACTGGTCGAATTGCGATGTCGAAGTTCTTCCGGCTCAAAATCAGAAACGGTGGTCCCCTGCATCACGGAACCGAGCAGGGGGATCGCTCCACCGACATACAGCAAGGCCTCACTGAGGGAGGTCTTGCCTGCACCGGCGCTGGATACGATCGCCACGTTTCTGATGGACTCCAGACGGGCTGTTTCCATAGTCTGCCCCCCTTGGTGAGTATGGGTTTAGGTCATTCGCTTCCTCATGTTGCTCGGGCCGATGTTTCAGTCGACATGATTTCAGGGGACCTTCGCGCTCATTGCTCTGTCCCGATCAGCCATCCTTCGTCGGCAAAACTCACATATCGACCATCTCCAATAATCACATGGTCCAATACACGGATCCCCAACAGCTTCCCGGCCGTTGTAAGTCGATCGGTCAATTGCCGATCCTCCGGGCTTGGAGTCGGATCTCCGCTAGGATGATTGTGAAGAAAAATGACGGCGGCTGCCGATTCACGCACGGCCAGTGCAAAGACCTCACGTGGATGCACGATGCTGAGCGTGAGGCTTCCCTCTGAGACCGTGGCCTCTTTGATCACGGTATTTTTTGCATCCAGCAACACGACCTTGAAGAGTTCGTGCTTCACGTCGCGGAGCGCAGGGTAAAAATGCTTGAACAGATCCCCACTTGAGGAAATACGAGTGCCGGTGGACATTGGAACGGCCAGCGACCGTCTCCCTAATGCCAACGCAGCCTTCAGTTGAGCTGCTTTGGCCGGACCGACGCCAGGAGTGGCGCAGAGTTCTTCAATGCCGCAAGCCGCCAAGCCTCCCAACCCACCGACTTGGTCGAGGAGCTCAAGAGCGACTTGCACGGCGGACGAATTACGGCGGCCGGTTCTCAGGAGGATAGCGAGAAGATGGGCATCGGATAAGGCCTCGGGCCCCTTGGAAAGGAGACGCTCACGGGGACGTTCGGTCTTTGGCCAGTACGCAATGCTCTTTCTCGGTCCCTTGGCTGCCACGAAGACCTCGGGTGACAAATAATTGACGGTCCGGACTCTTTTGTACCAGCAAATAAGGGGAAATTACCCGCCTAAGGCAAACACGTAATTCATAACCCGTTGAAATACTGATATATGACAAATTGGTGCAGCTCTTGCTTAATGTTGCCCACAGTTGTGAACGTAATCACCTTGGGAGGGATCAATGGATTGTCCGTAGTGCAAAGGGATGATGATGTTGGAACGGTTCTCTGATTTCTTTCTCGTGTTCTATGCATGGAAATGCATCAATTGCGGTGCCATTATTGACCGCACCATTTCAAACAACCGTAGAAAGAGCCTGGCTGCGCGCGAATCTCAGACCGTTGCGGCTCGGTAACTTGCTTTCCGTCGTACTCGGAACCCCGGCCTGTCTGAGAGCCTGCTGGGACTCTAGGCAATCGTGTCTTCCATGGCGTACCGAGACGACAATGATCGCATTATAGCCTTGTGCAAGAAGACGGTCAAAAGAGCGCCGATCAGTCTCCCTCACTCAATCGTGGTTCATCCGTTCAGCCCCACACTAGCCATCCGCATTTCTTGACCCCTGCAAAAACGCCATGTTACAGTTACACGCTTAGAGATGTTGTGGGGCATGCGTGTGATCGCCGGTACCCATCGAGGTCGTCGACTATTCGGGCCGCGAAAACTCGCCCTTCGCCCAACCTCTGACCGGGTTCGAGAAGCCCTGTTTTCAATTCTTGGTAATCGGCTCTCGAACAGCCGCTTTTTGGATCTCTATGCTGGGACCGGAGCCGTGGGAATCGAAGCCGTCAGCCGTGGTGCTGAGCACGTGACCTTTGTCGAGTCAAACCGGGATGCATTGAAACTGTTGCAACAAAACTTGGAGCTTTGTCGCATCGCTGATGGGCCAGCCGTGCTGAGTCAGACCATCCAACAATTTCTCAACCATCCCGATCAGTGGCGCGGCCCCTATGATATCATCTTTGCCGACCCACCCTATACCGAGACGTGTGAGCTTTCATCATTACTCGCTGAGCCAAGAACCGATGATCTGTTTGGCCTGGACTCATGGCTGGTCATCGAACATGCCGCGAAAACCACCTTGCCCCTGTCGCTGGGATGCACCCAGTTTTTGCGCCGGTATCGCTACGGTGATACCGCCTTATCCCTCTATTTCCGTCCCCACACTGTGTCGGCATGAAAATCGGCATTTACCCAGGCACCTTTGATCCCATTACACATGGCCACAGCGACATCATTACCCGCAGCCTCCGTGTGTTCGACAAGGTGGTGGTGGCCGTCGCTCCAAATCCCTCCAAACACCCGCTCTTCAATTTGGCGGAACGCCTTGATATGGTACAGCTGGTCATGAAAGATGTGGGACAGGTCGAGGTCACACTGTTCGACGGGTTGCTCGTCGATTATGTCGAGCGTTCCGGCGCCCATGCCATCATCCGTGGCTTGCGTGCCATTTCCGACTTTGAACATGAGTTTCAGATGGCGCTCGTCAACAGAAAACTTGCGAAGACGGTGGAGACCGTGTTCTTGATGCCCAGCGAAGAATACTCGTACTTGTCCTCGACGATCATCAAAGACGTGGCACAGCACGGTGGAAACTTAATCGATTTTCTTCATCCGGAAGTCGCCCGACGCCTACAAGCTCGTATCCGGAGTCTCAAATCATGAAATTGGCAGCCCGTGTTGGCCGTATTGCACCATCCCCGACGCTGGCCATGGCTGCAACGGCCAAGGCCATGGCCGCGCAAGGACTCGACGTCATCGACTTTTCAGCCGGAGAACCAGATTTTGACACGCCGGAGCCGGTGAAGGCCGCGGCAGAAGCGGCCATACGCGAGGGATTTACCAAGTACACACCTTCGTCCGGGATCGATGAGTTGCGGGGAGCGATCGCCGACAAGCTTCAGGCCGAACTTGGGCTCCGGTATGAGAAGTCTCAAATCCTCGTCTCCTGCGGGGCGAAGCACTCGCTTTACAATCTGGCAGAGGCCTTGCTTGAAGCAGGTGACGAGATCATCATTCCGATCCCCTACTGGGTTTCCTATTCGGATCAGGCGCTTCTCAACGAAGCGACACCGGTCCTGTTACCGACCAAGGAGGAGGACGGATACGCAGTCCATGCTCCAGTGTTGGAACGACTCATTACACCGAGAACCAAAGCCATCATCGTGAACAGCCCGTGCAACCCTACCGGCGCAACCTATGACCGGGAGACTCTGGAACAGATTGCCTCAGCAGCGGTCCAACACGACCTCCTTGTCATTTCAGATGAGATTTATGAAAAGGTGCTCTACAACGGGGCGACGCACATCAGTATTGCCTCGCTGGGACCGGAGATCGCGGCACGAACGGTCATCATCAACGGCGTGTCAAAGTCGTATGCCATGACAGGGTGGCGGATCGGATACGCGGCCGGTCCAAAAGATCTCCTGACTGCGATGGCCAATATCCAGAGTCAGAGCACCTCGAATCCCTGCTCGATCTCCCAGAAGGCCGCCGTCGCTGCGTTGCGCCTTGGGGAGCCCTTCACACGCAAGATGGTGGAAGAATTTTCTCGTCGACGAACCACCCTTGTGGAAGGATTGAACAAGATTCCTGGTGTGTCATGCCGAATGCCGAGTGGGGCCTTCTATGCGTTCCCGAACATCAAAGGTGTGTTGGGGAAACGCGGTCCCTCGGGTGTTCTGAAGACCCCGAATGACATGGCACAGTATCTCTTGCACGAAGCCAAAATCGCGGTCGTTCCTGGTGAACCCTTTGGAAGCCAGGAGCATCTCCGGCTGTCATATGCCACCAGCATGACGACCATCACCCGAGGACTTGAGCGACTGGAGCAAGCATTGGCTAGGTTAGGGTAAGGGAGGATGAGCTCATCGAGCTCGATGCAACGCAAAGAGGGAGGAAATCGGTGCCGATCTACGAATATCAGTGCGACGGTTGTTCGTATCGTTTTGAAGTGAAGCAGAGCATCAAAGATGATCCGCTCTCGACCTGTGAACGGTGCGGGAAAGCGATCAGACGTCTGATTTCATCGCCTGGGATCATGTTTAAGGGGAGTGGCTGGTACGTCACCGACTACTCCGATAAACTCAAACCGCCCTCGGCTGCGGCGAGTGAAACCAGTACGACGAAGACAGAAGAGAAGAAGGAGTCAGCCCCTTCAGCGCCGGCACCCTCGACAGCTTCGGCTCCTCCCGCCACACCGGCGGCACCTGCAAGCTCGTCAACGCCAGCCTCTACATCCAAGCCGTCGACACCCTCCTCTTCACAATAGGAGCGAGGGCCGTTATCGGATGCCGACTGCCTTTGGAGCCGGGCCTTTGTTTGCCGACGCTTTAGGGGCGCTCTTGGAAGCATGCCTGGTGGTGGTCTTCACCGTCGGTTTCGCCGGTATTTTATGAGGCGGCGCCTTGGGAGCCATGGCCTTCAACGCCCTCGCGCGGGTCGCATCCAACTGGTTTTGGAGGCTGGTGATCATGCCGGTTTTGTCCCGGTTGATGTGGCTTAGTTCATCAAGCTGCCCCTGCAGCTCCTGTTTGGTCTTGGATAAATCGGTGACCTGGGCCTGAAGCTGACTCTTCTCCATCGTCAAAGTTTGGGTTTCAGACCGCAATTGTTCGATCTCGGCTTGCAAGGCTGGAGGCCAATAATCACATCCCCCAAGGCTAATTGCGAAGCTGAAGCCCACAACTGTACTGATTACCCGCAGCGGATGGCGTTTCATGGCCCTTCCCCTTTCATCAGAAATGATCGCTCCATACCATGTGTTGATGTAGACATTCCTGCGTCTCTACCATGTGGTGCATTGACCGTCGAGGAGAGGTATTCTAACAGATCGTGTGAATCGACTAAGAAGAAGATTGGCCCAGGCTGTTCGGATCTAGGTCTACTTTGATGGGTAGATCCAGTCGGCAGCGTGGACAGGTCCTTGATATGCGATCGATATGATTACTGATTGGGTATCTGAGGATAGTGGACTCTCCGGGATTATGCCTTGAGAGCCCGGTGCGCGATATCCATCCGGAAGTGGCATCCCGCAAAAGAGATCGTCTTCGCGACTCGATAGGCCTCGCGTTGTGCCTCGGATAACGTTCGCCCTCGACCGAGCACGCCGAGAACGCGACCTCCGGCTGTCACGATCTCGTTCCCCCTCTGCGCTGTTCCCGCATGAAAGACCACCGAGGAGTCCGACGACATAGTGGCCTGGGGAAGTCCAGAGAGTACCTTCCCCTGCTGATAGGAACCGGGATAGCCTCCCGATGCCAGCACCACGCAGACCGTCGCGTCCGGATGCCACTCAACGGGAAGTTGGTCAAGCTGATGTTCAACCACAGCATCAAGAACATCGACTAAGTCATTCTTGAGCAAGGGCAGCACAACTTGCGTTTCAGGATCACCCATGCGAGCGTTGAATTCGAGCACGTACGGCGTTCCCTTCACTATCATCAGTCCTGCATACAGCACACCTTGGAATGGCGAACCAAGCCGTGCCATGGCGTCCACCATCGGTTGCAAGACCTCGTGACGGACTTGATCTTGGATCGCGGCCGTTCCCAGGGGTGCCGGGCAATAGGCGCCCATCCCGCCGGTATTCAAGCCAGTGTCTCCATTGCCGACCCGTTTATGATCCTGTGCCGGTGGCATCGGTACCACAGTCTTGCCATCGGTAAACGCCATGATCGTCAGTTCCTCGCCGTCGAGAAACTGCTCGACCAGCACCTGTTTGCCGGCTTGGCCGAATACGGTCTTCTCCATCGAATCGATGATTGCCTGCTTTGCTTGGTCTTGAGTGGTCGCAATGATGACGCCTTTTCCTTGTGCAAGCCCGTCCGCTTTGATCACGACAGGAAACGTCTGCTGCTCCACATAGGTGAGCGCGTCCTCGATCTTTTCGAAACTCTTGGCGTGAGCCGTCCGGATTTTGGCCTGTGCCATGACCTCCTTTGAGAAGATCTTACTAGCTTCCAATCGGGCGGCGTTCCTGGTTGGTCCAAACACTCTGAGCCGAGTTTTGCGGAATTCGTCAACGATGCCCAACGCAAGCGGCGCTTCCGGCCCGATCACCGTGAGATCAATTTTTTCTCGAAGTGCAAAGTCTTTCAGACAGGCAAGATCATCCGACTTAATTGGGATGCAGTTCGCTAATGAAGCAATCCCCGCATTGCCGGGGGCACAGTACAGGACCGGCTTGCGAGGGCTCTGCGCAAGCTTCCACACCATCGCATGCTCACGCCCTCCGCTCCCGACCACTAGAATCTTCATAGGACTTTCTTTCTGTTATTTGATAAGCAGGTGTTGTGTGAGGATTCAAAACAAGACGCCAGCAAGGGCCTCAGCGCCCCCTCAAGGTCGTTGGATCCGAGAGGATACTCAAACAGGTCATCCAACGAGCCCGCAAGGGGTGAGAGGCCCGAGGCGTACCGAGGGAGTG
>JBKKBQ010000317.1:0-7539 GCA_046714015.1 Nitrospira sp. | reverse complement strand
GACCGAATTCGGATAGGTGAATTCCGCTTTAGCCATCGAGACATCTTTCGGGATATCCACCAAGACCGGGCCCGGACGACCGGTCGTCGCAATATAAAACGCCTCTTTGATCGTGGCCGCCAAGTCGTTCACATCCTTGACGAGAAAATTGTATTTCGTGCAGGGCCGGCTCAAACCTATGTTATCGGCCTCCTGAAAGGCGTCGTTCCCGATCAAACTGGTCGGAACTTGACCGCTGAAACAGACCACAGGAACGGAATCCATATAGGCATCGGCTAACGCCGTAATGACGTTGGTCATACCAGGGCCCGAGGTGACCAGACACACGCCGGCCTTTCCAGTCGCCTTCGCATAGCCTTCCGCCATATGGCCTGCACCCTGTTCATGGCGCGTCAAGATCACTTCAATATCTTTCTGCTGGTGGAGCGTATCGAAAATCTTCAAAACCACTCCGCCGGGAAGCGCGAAGAGCGTCTTGACACCTTCCCGCTTCAGGCATTCGATGAAGATTTCAGCACCGGTGAGTTTCATGGCACCCTCCCTCTAACCGCAAGCATAAGGTCTACTGTCGATAGTGAGACCTTGAAACGGCACCCCTCACGAAGCACGCATCATCGTGCAGAAATGTGTTTGAAATCAAGGGGAAAGATTCGAGATCCTAGCATCCTTACGAAGGACCGTCAATACAACCACTCCCGGTGGGCTGATGGAAGAAAAGATGACGGGCTCACGCAAAGGTCTGTCACTGAATGAAGAGCGTGGATGGAAGACCTATAAGCCGGATTCTGTCCCGCAAAGAGATTGCCTTCTTTGCATGGATGATCATTTCTCTGGGATTCGAGTCACCTCGAATCTCAAGCGACCTACCCGAAGACCTCGACCGGGCCAGTCGGCGTACAAACGGTCCGTGAAGAGCGCTGCACATGTCTTCCTATTTGGCCTTGCACCGGGCGACGCTTACCGTGCCGGTGATGTCACCACCACCGCGGTGGGCTCTTACCCCACCGTTTCACCCTTACCTGAGCCGCAGCGACCAGATGGGATCCCATCGCGTTGGCCATCGGCGGTTTGTTTTCTGTGGTGCTGGTGTCGGATTACTCCGCCTGGGAGTTACCCAGCGCCCTGCCCATGGAGTCCGGACTTTCCTCCCGATGCGAAACGCATCGAGCGACCATCCAGTCTTCCACCCACGCCGATTCAGTATAAAGAACACCAGGCTTCGTCACAAGTAGAACGACGCACCTCTTATCGTCCATCGACTTCCGGCAACGGGGCCGCTGGCATAGACGCCCGTTTCTGGTAGATCGCTATGGCTTCCGGCATCCACTCCTTCAGTTGTTCGATTCGGGTATCGTGGCTGGGATGGGTGGATAGAAATTCAGATTGTGCCCCTCCGCCCGATGCTTGCCCCATTCGTTCCCAGAGTGCGACCGACTCCCGCGGATCATACCCGGCATCGGCGGCTAGAAGAATCCCCACATAATCGGCTTCTGATTCATGTTTCCGACTGAAGGGAAGCAACACACCAACCTGTGCCCCTGCACCCAGCGCCGCCATCGTCGCCTGGCCGAGCACGGGATTCCCGCCGCTGAGACCAATCGCTGCACCCGCCACCTGCAACACCGTGTTGGTCAGTTGCCCCTGACTCATGCGCTCCGCGCCATGGCGAGCCAAAGCATGCACCACTTCATGCCCCATCACCGCCGCCAACCCGGCCTCCGTCTTAGCCATCGGGAAGATGCCGGTGTAGACCGCCATCTTTCCGCCAGGCAGGGCAAAGGCATTGGCGGTCTTGTCATCCTTGATGACCGTCACTTCCCACTGGAATTGTTGAGCCATCTCAGCGTACTTCGACCGTTTTGCAGCTTCAACGATCCGAGCCGCGACTCGCTTCACCGGCTCGACCTCACGAGGATCTTGCGACGGTCTCATCTTCGGGTCACTCTTGACCTGATTATACGCCTGGGCTCCCATTTGCACTTCTTGACCAACCGACGTCATCAGTAACTGCTTCCGACCGGTATAGGGATTGGTCTCACATCCTACTAAGCCGATCCCCCACAGAAGAAGACAGCAGATCGTCATTATCCTCATATGTCGTGGAACGTCCATCTTCGATCCTCCAACCAAGCGAGTTCTGAATAGGACCGTCATGCTCAATTGACCATCCTGCGATCCATTGGTAGATTACCGCGCCCCAGGATGGATTTCTAGAGGTAGCGCGAGCCCCATGACGAACCGCAACACCATTGAGCGCATCGGCATCGACGAATCCGGAAAGGGCGATTACTTTGGCCCACTCGTCATTGCAGCTGTATTTGTCGATGCGACCACGCAAGGTGAGTTGAAGCTGATGGGAGTCCGCGACAGCAAGAAACTTTCCGACGGCCGAATCTTGGCACTGGCTCCCGACATCAAGACCATTTGCCCCCACAGCATCATCGCCATCGGGCCACAGAAGTACAACGAACTGTACGCCAAGATCAAAAATCTAAACCGGCTACTCGCCTGGGGGCATGCCAAGGCGCTGGAGAATCTACTGGAGCGAGGCGTAACCTGCGAGCGGGCGATTTCCGATCAGTTCGGTGATGCACGACTGATTCTCAATGTGCTGCAGGAAAAGGGACGAAAGATCGTGCTGGAACAGCGAACGAAAGCCGAATCTGATCTGGCGGTCGCAGCTGCGTCAATCCTGGCTCGCGCCGAATTCCTCCTCCGCCTGAAACGACTGTCGGGCGAAGTCGGCACCACCCTGCCTAAAGGCGCCTCTCCAGCCGTCGAACTCGCTGCGAAGATGATTATCAAGAAGCACGGACGGGAACGGTTAGACTCAGTGGCGAAATTGCATTTCAAGACCACGCGAGCGGTACTGGCTGGACTGACCTAAATCGATTCGCCCACTTCGAGGTCCGACGGCTTGCCGCCTGGCACAGAGGGAGTTTCCACAACCTCTTCCCCCTCCCAGTACAACATCCGCCTGCAATAGGGGCAGACTTGCAGATCCTCGGACCGTTTGACTTGCGCGATAAGCTGTGGCGGGATTTGCAGACGGCAGCCAAGACAGATGCCGTCACGCACGGCTGCAAGAGGGTGGTCTTTGCGCGCGGCCTTGACCTGGTTGTACCGGTCGAGCAGGACCTTCTCAACCCGCGCTGTAGCCTCTCGATGACGGAGTTGGAGTTGAGCCAGTTCCGTCGCAAACTCCTTGTCCTGTGCGTCCAGTCCCTGCTTCTCCTGTGCAAACACCTTCTCCAGTGCGGTTTTTTTCTCCTGAAGCTCTTTGACGGTCTTCTGGAGCTGGTCGATCTTCTCCATCGTCAACAGAATGTTTTCTTCAAAGTCGCCTCGTTTCTTATTCGCCAACTCCAGCTCGAACAAGTGCGCCTGATACTCCTTGTTGGTCTTCAGGCTCGCCGCGTGCGACTTCATCTTGTCTGTGTGTGCCTCATGCGCCTCGAGATCCTTTTCGTGCGAACGACGTTCTTTCACGGCAGTCTCGACGGCGGCTTTCGTGTCATTGAGGCTCTGCGTTGCCTCTCGAAGCGGAGCTTCGGCGGCATGGAAACGGTCGGGTATTTTTCGGCGGATCTCACTGATCTCCATGATTCGGAGGTCGAGCTTTTGCAGTTCAATGAGCGGGGAAAGCTTTTGATTCAATGGATCCTTTCCATCAATGCCGGAGCACAGAAGGGATCAGGCACTCGTCCGGACTGGTGGGCCCACTAGGACTTGAACCTAGGACCAGCTGATTATGAGTCAGCCGCTCTAACCACCTGAGCTATGGGCCCGATCGGAACGGTCCGGACTCAGGCTGACGTCTCGTAGTGTGAAGCATACCCGACGGCTTCCGTCGACCTCGGCCTCAACAGGTGTCACCACCCAAACAATAATTTTAGGCCGCTGCTCCGAGCAGAGTCAATTCACGCCGTCGTGAACGCTGAAATCTATAAGCTCTCAACAAAACTCCTCAGCTTTTTACTGCGGCTCGGATGTCGTAATTTTCTCAAGGCCTTGGCTTCGATTTGCCTGATGCGCTCGCGCGTCACTTCGAAGTCCTGTCCGACTTCTTCCAAGGTATGGTCCGTCGCCTCTCCAATGCCAAACCGCTTACGCAACACTTTCTCCTCGCGAGGCGTTAAGGTCTCCAAGGCACTGTTGATCTGCCGCTGCAAGTCGTAGCGAATGGCCGCCTCCAGCGGAGACACCGCCTTCTTATCCTCGATGAAATCGCCCAGATGGCTGTCTTCCTCTTCACCGATCGGCGTTTCGAGCGAGATCGGCTCGCGGGCGATCTTCAGAATCTTCCGGACTTTGTCCAGCGGTAAATCCATGCGCTCGGCGATCTCTTCGGGAAGAGGCTCACGACCCAGCTTCTGCACGAGATGCCGGGAGGTTCGAATGAGCTTATTAATCGTTTCGATCATGTGCACGGGAATCCTGATCGTTCGTGCTTGATCCGCAATGGCTCGGGTGATTGCCTGCCGGATCCACCAGGTGGCGTAAGTACTGAACTTGTACCCGCGCTTATACTCGAATTTGTCTACCGCCTTCATCAATCCGATATTGCCTTCCTGAATCAAATCGAGGAACTGAAGCCCCCGATTCGTGTATTTTTTGGCGATGCTGACCACAAGTCGCAAATTCGCTTCGACCAGCTCAGCCTTCCCACGCTTCACCTTCTCTTCGGCAAGATCGAGGTGCTTGACCGCATCCTTGATCTCGTCAGCCGGCACAAGCGCCTCTTCCGTTTCCAACTGGCGAATCTTCGCTTTGGCGTTTTGGTAGACCTTCCGAATCTCCACCAGAGCTTCTTCCGACACCCCCGTCTTCCGCTTGACCGTCAAGAAGTCCTGCCGGCTCCGGCCCATCTTCCTCAGGAGTTCGGCACCCGCCTCTCCTCCCACACCGATCCGCCGCTGGCAGCTGACCGCTTCCCGTTCGGCGACCCGGATTTGTACCGCCAGATCGCGGACACGCTGAACCATTCGGTCCTTCAGCACACCATGGAGGTTGACCGATTCAATTTTGTTCACCACTTGCTGACGGATCGTATCGAACTGCTTCTTGAACTTCTTTTGTTTGGCCGGATCATTGCCGAGATGCCTGCCTTTTTCTGCCAACGCTTTCAGCGCAAGGGAGACCTTCCGAACGGAGTTCAAAGCATCGAGTGTCTTGACTCGGAGTTCCTCATAATCCCGCTCCACCGGTTGCTGCTCTTCTTCAAAGTCCTCCTCCGTCTCTTGAACCGGGACGATTTCGCGCACATCGATCTTGCTGTTCTTCAGCTGGTCCCTCAGCGCCAGAACAAACTCGATGGTCATCGGCATGCCGTAGATCACCGAGGCGATATCGTTTTTTCCCTCTTCAATCCGCTTTGCGATTTCGATCTCGCCTTCGCGGCTCAGGAGCGCCACACTGCCCATTTCCTTGAGATAGAGCCGCACGGGATCGTCGGTGCGACTGAGCGCACCCGGCGTCAGATCGATCGCTTTATCGTTTTCCTCCTCGGCATCCGACTCGACCTCTTCCGCCTCTTCTCCGGCTTCGCCTTCCGACCGCTTCTGAAGCCGCTCTCCGTCGGCTGCCTCGATGATTTCGATATCCATTTCACCGAACATTGCCATAATGCTGCCAAACTGATCTGACGACACGACTTCAGCGGGTAAGGTGCTGTTGAGTTCGTCATACGTCAGAAAGCCTTTTTCCTTCCCGATCGTAATCAGCTTCTTCACCTCACCGAGCAACTCTTGTTTCGACATGACTACTCCTTCACCAATGAAACCACACCGGAGGTCGGCGTGCCGGCTTTCCGCATCCGTACCTCGTTGATCTGTATATTCAGCATGCGCGCATCGTCCACACGACCTTCGCGCTCAGCCGTTTTCAGCCTGGCAATAAGCTCTCTCAGGACCTGCTCCGACCGCTTGCGGTCCAGACAATCCAAACAGGCCGTAATATGCGCCGGCGCGTCGTCGAAATGATCGTCACGAAGCGACCACTCCGTCGCCAGAACGCCACAATCCGGGTTGTCCATTGACTCATCCAGCAGCGACTGGACCTGAATGCGTCCATCGCGATCCAGATGGGTCAGCGCCAGCTCCGCGAGCTTGCGACAGGCTTCGATCGAAAACTTATCAGGCTGCAGGCGCCGCACATCGGCTGCGGACAACTTACCTCGCAACATGAGGAGCATTAAGTCTCGCTCCTCGGGAATTCCCTTGAAGAGGGAGTCCGCAGACTTCCCGACAGCGGCTGGTTGAAGCGTTCTTGAACCTTGCTTCTGCTGAGCAATGAGTGCCGGATACCGTTCGATCAACCGTGATTGATTGATCCCCAGACGTTCCGCGACGAGCTTGAGACGCTCTTCCCGCTCAATCGGATGTTCGCTCTTCTGTATAATACGCAGCACCTCATCCACGCTCCGGATCCGTCCTTCAATCGTACTCGCCTCTGTGGCCTTCAGACTATGTTCCAAGGCAAAGTCCAACAGGCTAGGCGCTTGCTCTTCCAGACGTGCGAACGATTCAGGCCCATGTTTCCGCACATAGGTGTCGGGATCGTTCCCGGACGGTAACGTCACAACTTTGACGCCTAACCCGCTGTTCACAAACAAGTCCAACCCTCTCAACGCCGCTCGGACGCCTGCCGCATCAGGATCGAACAGCAACACCACTTTTGACGCAAACCGCCGAAGGACTTGGATATGTTCAGGCGTCAAGGCAGTCCCGAGCGTGGCCACCGTATGCGTCAACCCTGCCTGATGAAGCGCAATCGCATCGAAATACCCTTCGACCACAATGACCGTCTTCGTCCGTGCAATCGCTTCCCTGGCGTGATCGAGCGTAAACAGCGTCTGCCCTTTCTTGAAGAGCGCCGTATCGGGAGAGTTCAGATACTTAGGCGTTCCCTCGTCCAGCACACGGCCGCCGAACCCCACCACACGTTTCCGCATATCCGTGATCGTGAACATGACACGTCCGCGGAACCTATCGTAGAATCCTGCCTTGTTGGTTCGCGCAATCACAAGACCCGCCGAAGCAACCTCGCTCTGTGAAAAACCCTTCTGTAAAAGGCCCTTCAACAACCCGTCCCAGTCGGCCGATGCCACTCCGATGCCGAACTGATCGATTGTACCGGGAAGGATCTCGCGGCTCGTCAGATACTCGCGAGCCACAAGGCCTGCTCGTTCCTCGCGCAAGTTCTGTTGAAACCAGGCGGCTGCCGCTTCATTGACTCGCTCAACCCTCTGAGCCAGTTCAACCTGTGGCCCGGAACGAGACGTCGTCTCCTCAATCTCGATCCCGACCGTTCGTCCGAGATCGCGCACCACTTCCGGGAAGGTTCCTCCCGTGACCCGAGTCAAAAACGTAAATACATTTCCCCCGGTTCCGCAGCCGAAACAGTGAAAAATCTGTCGGGAAGGACTGACCGTAAACGACGGGGTCTTTTCAAGGTGGAAGGGACATAAGCCCTTGAGATTCTGTCCGGCCTTGGTCAAGGACACATGCCGGCTGACGATGTCGACGATGTCGAGACGGT
>JBKKBQ010000316.1:0-3871 GCA_046714015.1 Nitrospira sp. | reverse complement strand
GTGGAGGGCTATCGCGCTGCGCTGGACGAGATTAAGAAAGAGGGCGGCGAGATTCTCTGCGGTGGCCGCGTCCTGAGTCGGCCAGGGTGCTTCGTCGAGCCCACGATCGTGCGGGCACAGAACCATTGGTCTATCGTGCAGCGCGAGACCTTTGCGCCGATTCTGTATGTCATGACCTTTCAGACGATCGATGAAGGAATTCAGATGCAAAATGACGTTCCTCAGGGCCTCTCATCGGCCATGTTTTCCAATCATCTGCGTCATGGTGAGCGATTCCTCTCCGCCGCCGGCAGTGATTGCGGCATCGCCAACATCAACATCGGAACGTCCGGCGCAGAGATCGGCGGGGCATTCGGAGGAGAGAAAGAAACAGGAGGAGGCCGCGAAGCGGGTTCGGATTCCTGGAAAGCCTACATGCGCCGCCAGACCAACACCGTCAATTGGGGTACCGAGCTTCCTCTGGCTCAAGGCATTAAGTTTGGATCTTGAACGAGGTGGGACCATGGATCAAGCCCATGAACTCGATGATCTCATGGAGCGGATGGTCGCCGATTATGTCGCTCACAATCGAGCGGCAGGGATTCTGAAAGCGATGCTTGACGAGACCGGCATCGGGTTCTCTCCGGTCATTGATCATGTCACCGTCCGGACGCTCGATATCGACCGTGGTGCCGAACCATTCGTGAAACTGAGCTACACGTATGACGAAACCTTGCAGTACGATGATTGGTATGCAAAGGTGTACCGTAAGGTCGGATACCCTGCCCTATTCGTCGACCAGGCTTATCCGGATGCACGAGGGAAGACCAGCATCATTCCCGGTTGGGTCAATACATTCGGGGACAAGGTCTTTCACCACGTGGCTGTTCGTGTAGAAGACATCGAACGAGCCGTTGCTCGGCTGCAGCAAAAAGGTGTGGTGTTCGCCGGTAATATCGTCGGCGCTTCAGGCGGACCTCTCAGACAAATTTTTTCAGCCCCGGAGACCGTTGATGGGCAACCATTCTCCGTCTTGGAATTGGCCGAACGCCATCGTGGTTACCAGGGGTTCCTCCCGCCTCAGGCCGACAGTCTCATGAAATCTACTACCGGCCGCTAAGCGGCTCGGCTGCGTTCAGCCCACGTACTTCCTGCTTTACAACAAATTCACATGAAGGATGTCACGTACCGTTCGCTGATAGCGATCAGCGGCTAACCCATGTCCCGCAGCACATGATCGGGATTCCGATCGCGTGCGATGGTTTTCATGAGCTGATCGCCGAAGAGGACGACGACTCGATCGCGATGATCTTTCACCAGCATCGAGGCCGACGGTGACTTGAAGGTGGAGGGGTCTCCGTCCAGCCACGCGCTACAGGTAAAGGGCAGTGCATCCAAGATGGTTTCCACGCGGTATTCATGGCGCAGTCGGTATTGCAGCACATCGAACTGGAGACGACCGACCGCGGCAATCAAGGTTTCCTGATCATGGAAGCTTCGCATGATCTGTACCGTGCCTTCTTGCGCCATCTGGGACAGGCCTTTGTCGAACGCTTTGCGTTTGCCGACATCCGTCGGTCGGAGACGCGCGAAGATCTCAGGCTGGAACTGCGGTAGCGGCTTGAAATTGAAGCCCCCTGTCAAGGATACCGTGTCACCGATGGCGAAGACACCGGGATTAATGATGCCGATGATATCACCGGGATAGGCCTCTTCGACCGTACTGCGTTCCTGCGCCACCAGACTGTGCGGTCTCGCGAGCCGAATGTCCCGACCCAATCGGTGATGTTTGACCACCATATCTCGTTCGAAGCGCCCGGAACAGATCCGAAGAAAGGCGGTGCTGTCTCGATGTTTCGGGTTCATATTCGCTTGCAGCTTGAATACATAAGCGCTGAACGGCATGTCCGTCGGGTTGACGAGGAGTTCAGACCCATCGTTGCGATCGGCTGGCCGCATGCCGGGACTTGGCGCCAGATTCACAAACGCGTCGAGAAAGCTTTCAATCCCAAAATTCGTGAGTGCGGACGCGAAAAAGACCGGGGTGACTTCACCCTGGAGGAACTGTTCCCGCGTGAAGGGGTTGCCGGCGATATCCAAGAGCTCCAGATCATGCTGCACGTGCGCCATTGTCTCCTGCGAAACCCGGCCGGTTGAGCTGAGGGCATCCAGCGGCAAGGTATCCGTCTCCACTTTGGTCGCTCCTCCTCGTATGGTCTTATTGAACAGCTGCACCAGGCTGTCGGCACAGGTCACAATGCCGACAAAGTCGCTGCCCGATCCGATCGGCCAGTTGACGGCGCTCGCGTGGATGTTCAAGGCCTGTTCCACTTCGGTCATGAGGTCGAGCGGTTGGCGCCCCGGCAGGTCCATCTTGTTGATCAACGTCAGGACAGGGATCCGACGCATGCGGCACACGGCGAACAGTTTGCGTGTCTGGGTTTCCACTCCTTTGGCTGCATCGATGACCATGATGGCACTATCGGCGGCCGTCAAGGTGCGGTAGGTATCTTCGGAGAAATCTTGGTGGCCGGGCGTGTCGAGCAGGTTGATCACGGCGCTTTTATAAGGAAACTGCATGGCCGACGCCGTGATGGAAATGCCGCGCTCCTGTTCCATTCCCATCCAATCCGAGGCGGTGGTCTTGCCGCCCTTGCGCCCGCGCACCATGCCCGCAGTGCGGATCAGGCCGGAGTACAAGAGCAGCTTTTCGGTCAGCGTCGTTTTTCCGGCATCCGGATGGCTGATGATGGCAAAGGTCCGCCGTCGTCCTATGGCAGCAGCCAGTTCTGTTGAGAGGATCGTCTCAGTCGTCATGGTGCGAGAAGCAGCATACCATATCGTATTTGAAGGGGATGATACTCACGAGGCGAGTGAGCCGAGCAGTTGAGTCAGCCTGGTTGATTCGAGTCCAGTCAATGTGACGATCGTGCCGAGCATTCTTGAATTGTCTCCTGTTGCTCAGCGTGAATCCGAAGCCACCGTATAACCGGCTCGCTCCAAGGCTCGGTGGACTGCTCCAAGGACAGACGGAGTATCGGAATGCGGAAGCACCGCCACCTCCGTGGTGGCGCGAAGCCGGATCATCAGTGTCGGCCTCAGTCCCGGGTAATCTATCACAGATTTCGTACCCACCGTCAGGTCCTTCCTCAACGAGGTTATGCTTCTCCAAAATTCTAAGCAGAGTGGCCATGATGTCCGTTGTGGGAGTCGGCATGAGTAAGGCTGCAATGGCCCCATGGTCGAGCCGAAGCTTCGTCGCAATCGAAAGCGGCTGTCCTCCGTTCCATCGCCGTGCCGCCGGCAAGAGAATCTCCTCCTCCATCCCGATGTGCCGGAGCAGTCCGGCTCGAAAGTGATCATAGGTCCCCTGCACCACGTGGCCGGCGGACGTCACGGCGGTCTGAAGAAGTTGCATCAATCGCCGATGATCATCTGCGAGAAAGCGCATCAGCAGCCCTGGGTTCATATCCTCGTGGATGCATCACCGTTTTGAATGAGAGAGCTGTGTATTCGACAAAGGGGATCTCATCACGATGGCTTGAGGAGCATACCCATGACGGATTT
The DNA here is from genome assembly GCA_046714015.1 of Nitrospira sp. GTDB lineage: Bacteria > Nitrospirota > Nitrospiria > Nitrospirales > Nitrospiraceae > Nitrospira_D. The sequence continues at coordinate 325 of JBKKBQ010000316.1, read as the reverse complement.
GAACGAATACCACAAGATGGCGGATGGTACAAGACGGACCGTCCCGGCTCGGATTCAACTGATTATGCGGCTTCATGGAGATTAGACTTCGCCGGCGCCTTATCCCTGCCGGTTGTTGCTGCCGCCTCATGCCCTCTTCCGAAAAGCCGGATGATCAACGTCCCAAGACCTGCGGCAAGTCCCACCACGACTAAAACGATAATCACGACAATTCCAAGGCCGAGCCAACTATCGGACGCGGAGAACATAGCTGCCCCTCAGGAGAAACTCATGATGTCCGACATTGTACACCCAGTGGGGAACGCGCGGCGTATCAGTGCCGGAC
>JBKKBQ010000315.1:0-11216 GCA_046714015.1 Nitrospira sp. | reverse complement strand
ATTCAGCGCTTAGGCTGACATCTGAGAGGCACGGGTCCAGATCTGGTCAATAGGAGGAGAGGCGGCGTGTGGCGGGGGATGACAGATTCCGTTCTATTGGCCCAGTTATGGCGAACGTTAACGCGACAGGGCTGAAGACCCCTATTTGAGGATGTGATCTCGACGCCGAACTTCCGCTACTGGCCGGGAGCGGACTTCTACGAGGCCCGAGTTCTTCTGACATTGTCTGGCCGATGAAGTGACGATGAATACAAATTAGGCAACTACCCCTTGGGTTTTTCTGCCGAGGCGAGAATGGGGTGGAACATCGGATCGGCGTCGAGTACAGCCTTCAGCAATTCGCTATGGAGGAAATAGCGCCAGACCTCATCGTCTTTGCCTGGAATGTCGTCAAACCACCGTTTGGCCTCGGTTAGATGTCGTAGCATCCGGCTTTTATCCCCATAGTCCGGCATGAAAATCATACTGTAGGCCATGGTGTATTCCGCGAGAAACTTGTCGAGCGGCAACTCGGCGAGGGCCGATGAGGCCTGAGCATCCTCGTACGCTCGGACACTGTCAGGGTCGTGCAAGATCCGATTCCACGCCACCTTGTTGATACGCGACCAGGCCAGCTGTACCAGCGCCTCGGCTCTAGGCGTCCTTCGGTCGGTCGGGATGTCCTTGACCAACGTTTCAAACGTCTGGATCATGGGACCCTGGTCATTGTTCCAGCGATAAGCCATGCCGAGCCGGAAGCGGGTCTCCAACTGCTCAGGATGGGTGTTCGCGAGGGTTTCCGCGGCGGGCACCAGTCGGTACAGGAAATCGGCAGGTGTCGGTTGGGAGAACCCCCCCATCTCCATCGCGTTCGACAGATCGAGGCGGCCGGCGGCCGCATAGATGTTCCAATAGAACTCATTGACGGTCAGCGATAATGCCGGATCCTTGACGTTCAGTTGGTGGCTCTGGGCGGCTTCCCGAAGCAAGACGGCATGGAGAGTTCGGGTGAGGGTCGTGAGCGCGTCGATCTGATGCGGGTCGATTATCAAGATACGATTGAGCATGGCGACGCGATCGCGTAATTCAGGCAACCCCGCGGCTTGGGCTGCTGCCGCCGTCAGCGTGCCCGGCTGATCATTGGGACCCCACCAGACAATAGACTCAAGCAGGGCGCGGCTCGTTTCGGTCGTGAACGGGATTCGGTCGGCTATCAGGCCGGGTGCTTCGGGCTTGGAGACCACCGGTAGATGGGCGACAGCGCCGTCGCGTGGGAACCCATGTGTTCGGAGTCCGGTGAAGACCACCCAGCGAGTGGTGATGGATTTCACCGCTCGACGTTCACGTGTGATCGTATTCGTCCAGCGGACGGATCCAGGCCCGTATGTCACCGGTGATGTAAGTGGGTCATGATAGTGGACGGTCAGATCGACCACCGTGGTTGGGACGCCAAGGACTTTCCCGTTCGGCTTCAGTCGGAAGGATGCGTTCGGGATCGGGCGGCTGTCTGTCACTGTGAGATGGAGGCCGGTTCCAGGCGGCGAGGTTCCGAGGGCATCCATCGCAAAGGCAGAGGCCTGGGTCCGGGAGAGCTCGTCTCCAAAAAAAGCAAGGGAACCGGTGCTGGGCCAGAGGATGTTCATCCCACTATCCGATCGCTTCAAGACCGGGGCATGGCCGGCAGTCAGCTCCTGCCAACAACCCTCATATGTGGCCTCAGGTGCCGGATGATTCGGAGGGTTGGCCGACGGCACCGTCAGAAGATTGTATTGGCACGCGAAATCCAATTGTCCAGTCGTGATCTTGTCGCCTTTGGCGATGGCGTCGACATATCGAAGGGCGGTGTCGATGGCGGCCTTATGGGCGGCCTTGTTGCCCTTGCCTTTCTGAGGAGGCTTGGAAGCCGCAGTCACCAGGTCAGGCACGGTTGTCTCAAAGGCCGTCAGGAGTCCCAAAAGGAGTAGCATGCCAAGCATGACGTTCTTATGCATGATGAAAAAAAGTCGCAATGTCGTGGGTTATCGAGATGAGGCGGTTTTCAAGATCTTCTCGCGCATCAACGCCCGGTCGGCTGTCGATAACGACGGTGCCGGACTGTGGCGACAGAGCGACACCGTTTGGCGCAACGATGTCACGAAGGTTTCACAATTTGGACAAGCGCCTAGATGCCGACGAATTTCTTGGCAAATATTCGAGGAAAGTTCGTCATCGATATAGGCGGACAACCGGCGAAGGATGCGTAAACACCGGCTTTCGCCACGCGCATGGCGGTGTCGAGTCGTTGAAGCATGCCGTTGTCGCTTGGACGTGCTACGTTGTGCCATGTGGATCAGTCCCCTCCGCTACCCAAGTGAGTCGTGGTCGTGGTCAGTGAGCGGTTCACCGAGGCCTCGCGCACTGAGTTGCCGGCGCACAAACAGTCGAGCCCGGTGCAACCGTGATTTCACCGCTCGTTCGTTCAAACCCATGATGGAACCGACCTCCTTGGCGCTTAACTCTTCCATGTCGCGAAGCACCAAGACCATCTTGTACTTCTTCGGTAAGTGGTTGATCGCGGAATCGAGTGCTTCTCGCAATTGCTTATTGTGGAGCGCGGCTTCCGGGCTGAGTCCATCGATCGGAATCTGCAAGCGAAATTCACCGTCGGACGTGGGAATGAATTCCTCAAGGGATAACTCTCGTTCCGGAGCTCCTTTCCGTCTGCGCCGCATGCGCAGACACGCCCGCGAGGCGATGGCATAGAGCCACGTCGAAATCTTGGCGTCACCACGAAATCTATTGAAGCCCCGATAGGCATTCAAAAAGGTCTCCTGTACCAGATCTTTCGCCGCTTCCGGTTCGCCGCACAAGCGATGGGCGAAGCGATACATGAGATCGACGTGATCTTTGTACAGCGTATCAAAATTTTTCGCGGATTGGAGATCCATCGAGGACGAGTCTGGGAGGCGGCGAGTCGTAGATGGTGCGCGCATACGCCGCGCAGTCTACGGGGGGATCGAAAAGAGAGTCAAGACGAAGGCGGGAAGGTGATTACTTCATCCGGTGAAATTCGACGACGTTGCCCTGTCCGTCGAGTTCCACCGTGATAGGGGTCCCTTCCCTTGCTCCGTTCAGCGCGGATTTGCCAAGATCCGCCGGGTAGGTCTGCTTGCCCTCCGGGGTCCAGAACCTGACGCCGGCTCGATCCGGAGCGGCAAATTCCAACGGACCCGTGACGAAACGCCGGATCGGAGGAGAATCGCTGGAAGTGGAGAGATCCGCCACCACGTGGTGGTCATGCATCCGCAAGGTCAAGGTCTGTCCGATCTTCGCACTCTTGATTCCTATTTTGGTATTGACATTGACGATGCCGATGGGAGTCCGAAAGAAGATGAAATTGGACTTCAGTTTTGAGATCGGGCCGGTCAACAATACGTGGGCCTTGGACCCATTGGTGGCAGCCTGGCTGATCTGAAGGTCGAATTGGAGGTCATGCATGCCGATGACGGTGTTCCTGCCGTCAACTTCGACCGTCACTGTCTCGCCGTCCTTGCGGGAAGCGAGCGCCCGATCCAGTGCGCCCATGTGGAAGGCTTTCTCACCGCCTTCCGGCGTCCACAGTAACAAACTTGTGCCGTCCTCGCTGCTGCGCTTGAACGGTCCGGTCAGGTAGCGGTGGACGAGCATCCCATCGGTTCGCCTCACGATATCCACGACGACAGAGTCCGCGTGGATCACAAAGGACACTTCTTGCGAAGCGGGGAGGGTTTTGAGCGTGGTCTTTGAACTGAGCGACATGAGCCCGATCGGTGTCTTCAGGAAGACGATCCCCGGCTTGGCCCGCCAGACCAGGCCTTTGAGCACGATGGAGGGGTTCGTCTCAGTGAGAACGGGCGTGGTACGATCGGTTTCCTGTTGAGCCGTCGGAGGATTGTCCGTTTCTGGCTGAGCGGCTGGAGAAGTGTCGGGGGACTGAGCCGGGGGAGTCTCGCTGCTCTGAGGTGGGACAGCTTCGGGGATCTCATTCTGGGGGCGAGCAGGTGCAGCCTCGTCCGCCTCCGATGGCCTGGGTGTTGCTTCATCAGGCTGGGCCTGCGTCGTCGTAGAGGTATCGAGCTGAGCTTCCAAGGGAGCAGGAGTGATAGGAAGCGGTGCCTGGGCCTTCTCTCCGTCTAGAGGACTTGCTGTGGCGCATCCAGCGTGGATGAGTCCTAGGAGAAACACCGCGAGAAAGAGTTGTCGACTGTGTGCTGATGGGTTCATGGAGGAGGTGTTCGGTATGGAGGTGGTGAATTGTTCGTTCTGTCTAATCGAAAACCCATCGAGCCTCGAAGTCATGGTGCCGCAATCAATCCCAATCAGTCAATGGCCTGTGCGGAATAACATGAGCTCAGATTTGGAGTCAACCTGAAAGCGAGTTTGCCATTAAGCCATTAGATGGAGATGACGCCGACGAACTAGTCGGCTCCAAACACATCGAGATGCAGCGGCGCGACGGCTGCGATTCGTTTGAAGTCACTATCCACGGTCCCCGTGATCGAGACTTGCTCCAGGGCCGCCAGCTGTTCATCGAGGCTAGCCTATCGTTCCAGCGTTTTCACCCCGATAAGTAGTTCGGCTCGAATCGGCCAGCAGATTGAGACGAAGCCAGCCATCAACCATTCTTTGAGTCGATCCATGAGGACGTCATGACCTTTGCGGTCTGAGCGAATCCAGACACTGGAATCGATGAGACGGGGCCCGAGGTCAACGACGGGCATGCGCGCGGCGGCGGCGAGAATGGAATTCGGATTCAGTGGTTTGGAAAATGCCCGTACCCAAAGAGTGAGCCAAAGCTTTCCGGCGCTCTAACTTCACCAACTCCTCAAGCGCTTTGGCAATGGTGGCTCGTTTACTTCGTGAACGAGTCAAGCGCCGCGCCTCTGCCAGCAATCGGTGGTCGAGTGCGACAGAGAGTCGTTTAAGGGTAGAAGCCATAGGCACCACGTTATCTATAAAGTGATGTCCTGGCAATGACGATTGACCATATGCCCCACACGGTGCATGATCCGTGCACCCACTGGTTTTGCCTGTATACCGGCGATCTCACCAGTTTCTTCTTCCCCGGAAGGGCGACCTCGATCTTCTTATTCAGATGGTCTTTTCCCATGGCTTGCAACGTATCGCTCTATGTTCAGTCACGATGATCATTGGAAATCCAGCCAGTCTCTCGTCGGTCTATTTTCGTGTTCAAGGACTCAGATAAGATATCAAGAGTTCACAGCGGACTCTGTCCGAATGGAGAGGAGGACTCAAGGATGCAGACGAATGCCGCCGAGGTTGTCCGAGTGCATGATCTCACACACGATGTCCGTGAGCTTGACTTGCGATTGATCTCGCCTGCGATACTGGACTTCCAGTCGGGGCAATTCATTTCCTTTGAGATTCCCGTCGAAGGGAGGCCGCATCCGATGACACGTGCCTATTCGATTGCCTCGCCGCCCAGTCAACGGAGCATCCTGACAGTGGTCTTCAACCGCGTGGATCACGGACCAGGGTCGACATTTCTCTTTGGTCTCAAACCCGGCGATCAGGTCCATTTCAAAGGGCCGGCGGGAAGCTTTCGTCTGCGCGACGATGCGCCACGCAATCTCCTGTTTGTCGCGACCGGCACGGGGATTGCCCCGATCCGGTCTATGCTCCATACCCTGCTACCCAAAGCCACCCCGCAGGTGGTGTCTTTGCTCTGGGGTCTCCGAGCCCAGCGGGATCTGTACTATGAGGAAGAGCTGCACGAACTGTCGGCCCGGTATCCCATGTTTCACGGTACCATCACACTGTCTCGTCCGGATCCGGGATGGGCCGGACCGACCGGTCGCGTCACCGCGCTGGTGCGGGAGCGTGTCAAGACGGTGGACAACCTCGCCGTGTATCTCTGCGGAAACGGCGGCATGATTAAGGACGTGACTGACTTTCTCCGCTCGAAAGGCCTCTGCCCGATCTATCGCGAGAAGTGGTACGACGAAGAGAATGAAGAGGAATGACATTTCTGTTCATGAGCTGGCCCGGACTTCGTGGACACCAGGTAAGACCCTCCGGAAAAAACGCGAAGCGGACGGCCTATACCTGTGCAGCTAGTCAGGCAATGGTTCCTGACACTTTTCTCTTTTCACAACCCGAATCGGGTGTGTTTGATAGGAAGAACGATCATAGTTATCTGTCCATTCCAATGTCTGTACATGCAGAGATCCGTTTAAAACGACTCCTGCTCACCTTAAAATCGTCCTTGTCTTTTTCTGCATCTAATACCCCTTCATTAACGAACCAGTACATATGCACACACAATCACGATGGCCCAGATGAGATTCAAAACTATGCAAAACAACAGAAACCGACGTCCGAGTAACTCATACTTTTTGAATTCAATCTCATACGTAGTAGTCGCCTCCCATAAGTGTCGGCGCAATTCAACATACCTTCGTGTCTCTTCATTAAGTCTCGTAAGAAACCAAGTACACACTCCCACAAAGGCGAGGAACACGCTCGCATTCCACAGGGGAAACTTCTCAACAACCCTATTCAGAAAGTCCAAGATCCCCATTCCCGACAAACATAGGCACGTTAGCATGGCCGAAGCTAATGGTGTAGAAAACGGTCGGGTCCTGCACGCGAATCGTGCGCTGTTGAAAGGGAAGGCTAGGCAGGCAGGACAGGGATCATGTAAGGGGAAGGGCGCTTACTTCTTCCTGACCATGAGGCGGAGCGGGGTACCGGAGAATTGGTAGGTCTCGCGCAGCTGATTCTCCAAGTATCGAAGATATGAAGGTGTGAGGTCTTCCGGATGGCCGACAAACAGTGCGAAGACCGGCGGTTTGGTAGCTACCTGCGTGATATAGGCGGACTTCGTCACAGCCGACGGCTTGTGCTTACGAGCCGGCAACGGATGGCTGCCCAGAATCTTTTGCAGCCACGTATTTAGTGTGCCAGTGGGGACGCGTTTGGTGAACATCGTATGCACGTCCTTGAGGAGCGGAAAAAGACGACGGATGGATTCCGGCTTAAGGGCTGAGCCATAGAGGATCGGAGCCCAGGTCAGAAAGGGAAATCGTCGGTGGAGTTCGAGCTCATATGCTTGTCGTGCCTGAACATCTCCGGCTCGTAGGTCCCACTTGTTGATCAAGAGAATGCAGGCGCGTCCTTGCTTGAGAATGGCCCCGGCAATCTTGGTATCTTGTTCCGTGACCCCTTCCAGCCCATCCAGGAGAAGGACGGCGATATCGGATCGACCGATGGCTCGGAGCGATCGGAGGACACTGTAACCTTCCACCCCACGGTCGATCTTGCCGCGCCGTCTGATGCCCGCCGTGTCCGTGAAGATGTAGCGCTGATCGTGGTGGGTGACCAGTGAGTCGATCGGATCGCGTGTCGTTCCCGGAATATCGCTGACGACAACCCGTTCTTCTCCCAGCAGTGCGTTTACGAGGGTGGATTTGCCGACGTTTGGACGTCCCACCACGGCCACGCGAGGCAGTTGTTGCAGCTCGTCGGATTCATCAGCCGACGGAAGGAGCGGGTAAATGGCGTCCAACAGTTCGGCGACACCCAGCCCATGTTCGGCGGACACGGCATAGAGTTGGTCCGTCCCCAATCGGTAGAAGTCGGCGAGTAAGGGCTCGGATTTCGGCGTGTCGATCTTGTTGATCGCATAGAACAGGGGTTTCGTCACACCGCGCAACAGCTTCACGACTTCGTGATCCGGCGGGGTCAATCCTGAGCGACCGTCCAACAGCACGATGAGAATATCCGCTTCGGCAATCGCCAGTTCCGACTGCCGTCGGATCAAGGACAACATGCTGTCTGAGGTGGACAGATCCAGTCCCCCCGTGTCGACCAGCCGAAACTTTCGATTGCGGTACGAGGCATCGGCATAGTTGCGGTCGCGGGTCACGCCGGGGACGTCGTCTACAATGGCAATCTTTGCACCGAGGACTTTGTTGAACAGCGTCGACTTCCCCACGTTCGGCCGGCCGATGATGGCGACAAGCGGCGGTGCTCCGCCTTCTGTTGGGGGCAACGGCAGCGTCGGTTCTTGTTTGGGAGCAGATTTCGTGCGTGGCATAACGTGTCGGACCGTAACACAGGGTTTTTCTCAAAGACAACCCGCCTCGCCTTCCCGTTCGACCTCCGATATACTTTCCTCATGCCTCAGCACTCAGCACTCAATGCTCAGCACTACTTCGATTGGTCTCACATCGACGACGTGCTCCTCGATATGGACGGCACGTTGCTCGACCGCCATTTTGACAACTTCTTTTTCGAGGAGGAGCTGCCGCGTCGGTATGCCATGCTCAAGGCCATCCCGTTTGAGGAAGCTCGCGATCGACTAATGACCTTGTATCGATCGGTGGAAGGCGAACTCGCTTGGACGGACCTGGATTACTGGACGAGGCGGGTCGGCATCGATGTGGTGGCGATGCACAGGGAACTCGATCACATGATCGGTTTTCTCCCAGGCGCCGAGGAATTCTTGCGCTATCTTCGGCAGCTCGAGAAGCCTGTGACCATCGTGACGAACGCCCATTCGACAGGTGTGTCGGTCAAAGTCGCCAAGACCGGTCTGGATCGGTACGTCAACCGGATCGTGGACGCCTTTGAGGTCGGTTATCTCAAGATGCGACCGGAGTATTGGCCGAACTGTCAGCGCTTGTTGGGTTTCGATCCGTCGCGATCCCTGTTCATGGATGACGATGAAGGATGTCTCATGGCCGCGAAAGAGTACGGGGTGGCCCACCTGGTTCACAGCGCCAAGTCGAGTTCGCAATTACCGCCGGCTCCTCTTCCCCAGTTTCTCTCTATCACCGGATTTGCGCCACTCTTCAATGGCCGGTCACCAGCCTAGTTCTGTCTGGTTGCCGTGCCCCGGTGCATCTCACCAGCCAGTCTAGGTACATCCTTCATGGTGAATCGATCGAGATGGGTGATAGTCGTGTCTGCCTGAGCGATCAGCTGATCAATTTGTCGGTTGAGATTGCATCCACAGCCGATGACGTTCTGGATGGGGTTCAGCCGGTCCTGCCAGGCAGCGATCGTTCGGTCATCGCTCCGGCCATGTTCCAAGAATAAAAAAATCCCTCCTGATTTGAGGACACGCCCAACTTCTTGCAGTGCGAGCACCGGGTCGGGAATTGTGCAGAGCGTCCAAGTGCTGACGACATGATCGAAGCGTCGATCGGAATGGGGTAAGGCTTCGGCGGTGCCCCGTTGGATGCGAACAGGATACGAGAGGCGGGCACTGCGTGCTGCGATTGTTTTCGGAAGGAACTGGGCTGGGTCAACCGCATACAGCTCTGTGACGGTCTCCGGATAGTGGGGCAGGTTCAGACCGGTTCCTATCCCGAGTTCTAGGACGTCCCCATGAGCTGAAGCGAGTAGCTCACTGCGCAGGCGACGAAATTCATCTCCGGCCATGACCCATTCCATGAGGCGGGGGAAGATATGATCGCAGTAGAACCCCATCGTTCGGCCAGTATCACAAAGGCCTTTGGACGTTCGGCTTCGGAACTTGTGACCCCCCTAGGGGTATGTTAGAGTCCTCCGTTATTTTCGTGTGGAATGATCATGAGCAAAGGGTACGACCACCGAGCAATCGAGGCCAAGTGGCAACAGTACTGGGATGAACACCGGACCTTTCGTGTCACGGATGATCCCAGCAAGCCGAAATACTATTGCCTCGACATGTTTCCCTATCCGTCCGGGTCTGGCCTCCATGTCGGCCATCTTGAGGGCTACACCGCCACGGACATTGTGTCTCGCTATAAGCGGATGCGTGGGTTCAACGTGCTGCTTCCGATGGGCTGGGACGCGTTCGGTCTGCCGGCTGAACAATATGCCGTGAAAACCGGGATCCATCCGGCGAAAACGACCGCTGAGAATATCGCCACCTTCAAGCGGCAGATGAAGCGAGTCGGACTCTCATACGATTGGGAGCGAGAACTCAGTACCACGGACCCGCAGTACTATCGCTGGACCCAATGGATCTTCCTGAAGCTCTTCGAGCGGGGTTTAGCCTACGTGGCGGAAGTCCCTGTGAACTGGTGCCCGGCGCTCGGGACGGTGCTGGCGAATGAAGAAATCATCGACGGCAAGAGCGAAGTCGGCGGTTTCGATGTGATTCGCAAGCCGATGCGGCAATGGGTGCTCAAGATCACCGCCTATGCCGATCGATTGCTTGAAGATTTGACACTCGTCGACTGGCCTTTCAGTACGCTGGAGATGCAAAAAAATTGGATTGGCCGTTCGACCGGGGCGGAGGTAGATTTTTCACTGGCCGATCAAAAAGGTGCGATTCGCGTGTTCACAACCAGGCCGGACACATTGTTCGGCGCGACCTATATGGTCTTGGCGCCTGAACATCCGCTGGTTGATGTGATCACGAGTTCGGAGCGGAAAGCAGCCGTCCAGGCCTACCGTGAAACTGCCGCGAAGAAAAGCGATCTGCAACGACAAGAGCTCGACAAGGAGAAGACCGGAGTCTTCACCGGCGGCTATGCCGTCAATCCGGTGAACCAGGAACGGTTGCAGATCTGGATCGCAGACTATGTGTTGATGAGTTATGGGACCGGTGCGATCATGGCTGTGCCGGCGCACGATGAGCGAGACTGGGCGTTTGCGCAACAATACGCGTTGCCGATTCGAGAGGTCATTGCCGGCGGGAATGTCCAGGAAGCGGCCTTTACGGATACGGATCGCGGGAAGGTCGTGAATTCAGCGATCACTGATAGCAGCTTCACGATCAACGGGCTCACGCCTTCTGAAGCGATTCCAAAAATTACTGATTGGTTAGCGAAGCAAGGCAAGGGAACACGAGCGGTCAACTACAAACTGCGGGACTGGCTCTTTGCCCGCCAGCGCTATTGGGGGGAGCCGTTTCCAATTGTGTGGGTGGACGGAGAAGCGCGCCCGCTTCCGGAAGAGCAACTTCCCCTCGTGTTGCCGGAATCCAACAACTTTAAACCGTCCGGTACAGGAGAGAGTCCGTTGGCGAACTTGGACCAGTGGCTCGTCACCACCGATCCCATCACCAACAAACCGGCTCGGCGCGAGACCAACACTATGCCGCAGTGGGCCGGGTCTTGCTGGTACTATCTGCGATTCATAGATCCCGAGAATTCAACACAGCTCGTTGATCCGGAAAAAGAGCGCTATTGGATGCCCGTAGACCTGTACATCGGGGGCAGTGAACATGCTGTTCTGCATCTTCTGTATGCTCGGTTCTGGCA
>JBKKBQ010000314.1:0-3216 GCA_046714015.1 Nitrospira sp. | reverse complement strand
CCGTCGAGCAACGCTCGATGATCTCGATCAACTCGTTCCGCTCTTTGACGCTTACCGCCAGTTCTATGGACAGCAATCGGATCTGATTGCTGCACGGCAGTTCTTGAAAGATCGTCTTACTAGGAATGAGTCGGTTGTGCTGGTTGCTGAAAATGACGATGGAGCGTCGATCGGATTTCTACAGCTGTATCCAACTTTTTCATCAATTCTCGCCGCACCGATGTATCTGCTCAGCGATCTGTTTGTCATACCTGAGGCCAGGCGGCGAGGTGTTGGGACTCGATTGCTCAAGTCGGTTGCTGATGTCGCTCGTACGGTTGGTGCCGATCTCTTGGAGTTGGCGACCGCGATTACCAATGTTCCGGCACAAAGGCTCTATGAATCGTTGGGGTGGCAGAGAGATGAATTCTACCTCTTATGGCTTACCCCTGTAGCTGAGATAGCTAACTTACAGCTTTGTTGAGGCGGCGGGTACGTCATACATGCGGATGGTCTTCATCCATTCGGCGACGATGGTATTGCGTTCCTCCATCGCCATGCCGGCATAGGCGTGGAACATCTGACTGCCTCGGCGACGGCGCCAGGTGAGAAAGCTGAGGAAATGGTCTTTGCAGATGGAACGCGTGCCCGCCGGAGCATAGGGTTTCTCCAAGCAATTGGGCACGCAGCACTGTGTATCCAACATCTCGATCTCCTGGAACCTATTCAGTATGCCGGTCGGCTCTGCCGATTTTCAAGCCCGCGGTTTCGCTCCGTTGCTTGACCTCACTAGCTGCATAGGATAGGACTGCCCGATGCACGCGTTCCTTTTGCCGGCCGGTATTCTCGTTCTGGTCTCCTCTTTCGTCGGTTGTGCTGTTTTTTCAAGTGAAAGTATTCGATCCAGCAGTTCGTCTGAGGGAAAGCTCTTCGTAGGCTCAGATTTTCTGCCCCAAGGTGTTGCGGTCGGTGATGTCAGTGCGCAAAGCGCGTTACTCTGGCTACGGACCGACGGACCGGCCTCGGTTCAGATTGAGTGGGCTACGCTCTCACGATGGGAGCGGGCCTCGAAACTTGCGACGGTCGTTGCCCCGGTGGCAAGAATGGCGTCCATCACGACGACCGCGGAGACGGATTATACGCTGACTATTCCGCTCGAAGGTCTGAGCCCTGCCACGCGCTATCGGTATCATGTCCTGATCGGCTCTGCCGACCAGACTACTAAGCCGCTCGCTGCGAGTCTCGCGGCCAAGGGCGAATTCACCACCCTACCGGATGAGAAGACCTCCGCCGCGGTGACGTTTGCCTGGGGCGGAGACCTCGGCGGCCAAGGACGATGCCGCCAGGGAATGGGTGGCTATCCCATCTTTGATGTGATCCATCGACACCATCCCGACTTCTTCCTATTTCTCGGCGATACGATCTATAGCGACAATCCTTGTCCCTCGCCGCCGAACGAGCCGGGCGCTGATTTCAGAGCCACTACGTTGCAGACCTATCGACTGCGACACCGTTATCAGCGCGGCGCCGAGGCGCTGCACCGATTTCTGAGGACGGTGCCGGTGTATGTGATCTGGGATGACCATGAAGTGAGGAACGATTTTGCCGGCCCGTATGACGAACAGATGCCGGCAGGCCGGCAGGCATTACGCGAATACTGGCCGATCGCTTCTCCGGAGGAGGATCCCCATCGCATGTATCGGAGCGTTCGATGCGGGGCCGATCTCGAAATGTTCATACTGGATACGAGGCAATATCGCAGTCGCAACGAGGACAGAGACGGTCCATTCAAAACGATGCTGGGGGATGCGCAATTGAAATGGCTGCTCGATGGACTCCGCGCTTCTACGGCGACCTGGAAAGTCATTGCCACGTCCGTTCCATTGTCGGTTGAGAAAGCCGGCCTGGGCAACGATGGGTGGGGAAGGGAGCCAAGCGGGACCGGATTTGGCCGAGAACGGCAGGTGATTGTCGACGCCATTCTCGGTCACAAGATCAAGAACGTCGTGTTCCTTGCGGGGGATGTGCATTGGGTTCAGGCCAACGCCTATGATCCTGATCAAGACAGCATCATTGATTTTCATGAATATATGGTAGGTCCCCTCTCGGCCAGGCCGGGAAGGCTTACTGCTGCCAGCGATGAACTGCATCCCATGCGATTGGTGAATGAGTCGGGATACCAGAACTTCGGCCTGGTCCGTGTTACGAAGGACGCGTTCGAAGTGACGGTGGTAGACGAGGCGGGTACCAAGCGATTTTCTCACGTGGTGCCGGTTAGGCCGTAGGCCGCTCAAGCCCCTTGCAATTGCGGCGGATGGCCGGTTACCGTACGACTCCCGAGGTCATTGGTCATTCCACTTCAACAGTAGTAGCAAAGGGAGCACACGTCATGTCAGGATTGTCCGCCGATGATATTTTCTCGAAAGCGCAAGCGGCGGCCGTAGCGGCAACCGGGCCGGATGAAAAGGCCCTGCAAATCGATTATGACGCATTGAGGGAGAAATTTCGCAAGGCGTTGGGCGACCGCAAGGTTGCGCTCTGCCACATCAATAAATTCTTACCGGAAGGATACGAGGAGCAAGGTCGGTTCAATCTTGTCCTGCTGACGGCGGGCGATGTTGTCTTTGACATCGTGATCGGTGACTCCTATTTCCGGTACGATGTCGTGTCGGTCGGTCAATTGGATAAGGTGCAGTTGATCGACGCGATGTGGGACAACCGAGAAAAGCGTCGGGAAGAGCCCTTCCTGAGCCTGCGCCTCATGCATGGCGAGGAAGCACATTTGTTGCTGGCGTTGGACGATGAAGAAAGGGCCAGTCTGCTCAAGTTTGCCTCAGCTGTCACAGCGGCACGTAATCCGGAGCGATGATAGTGCACACGGATGTCGCGTGAGAATCCTGGTGCGCCGTTCTGCTTCTCCTTTCCTAAGTTTATATTGCACGCTTTCATCAGCTCAGCGTGCGGCATTACTTCTGTCACATACTCCTGTTGCAAGCCCACAATCAGTGCGGCCTGCATGTCCTTCGGTAAAGTGCATATTCCTTTGATCACGCCGGGCCCACCGTTCTTCCAATGAACGATGAAGGATAGAGCCTGGACCTCAGCCGACGGAATATGCTCGGCAACATGGAGCACGACTTCTGTCCCACCGTCAATGCACGTCGGGGAGGAGAGCAGCTTGATAAGCGGGCCAAGTTCGCGAAGCGTAATGGCGTTCACTTTGTTGAACCGTCCATT
>JBKKBQ010000313.1:0-4934 GCA_046714015.1 Nitrospira sp. | reverse complement strand
GCAGTTCGATGTGTACTTCCGGGTCACCGACCCCGATCCCTTCGTCGGCTCGATCCAGTGCCCGCTTGGGTTGACCACCGGGTGCTTCACCACCGCTGATATCGCGGACGGCATCATCAATGAGATGTTCGACCTTCCAAACGACGGCAGGTACAAACTCCTCCCAGGGGTGTTGCATGCGTATAAGGTGTCGGCAGCCGACCTTGGCAACTTCGTTCGCCCCGACCATTACCACGATAGGGATGAGGACGATGACCAGGGGGACGACGACAAGGAGTAGGCTGAAGCGGGTAACCCGCTCGATGCTCAAGAGGTGGGGGCGTCCGGGCCCGACCGGGGGCCGGTTGAAGAGTATTCGAGTAGATAAGAGTTTTTACGATCGGAAGCTGACGGAACGGTTGAAGGACATGGTGCTCGGTTTGTGATCGTGGCTCGGCTGGCCACCCTATCAAACAGAACTTGGCCCCCTCCCGCGCGACAGGCTTTGTACAGCAGGCCCACCATTGATAGAGTGCATAAAGATCCACAGAGTTGGACGACATGTTCAAGGTCTGACTTTTTTAACTTGTATCCCAAGCCCCATATGGTCTGCCTTGGATAAGTGGTTCCCCGTGTCGTGAGAACGCCTTGAAATCTGCACAGGTGAATCGATTATGACCGTGTAAAATTTTGCAGGCGGGCGCGATAGTCATGGGACAAGGCACATCGTGCATTCTATAATGACGAAAACGGTGCGGCGCGGATTTATCATGGAAGGTGTGGAAGTGACTCATGCTGAGTGCGTTTGAATTGATCGATGGGAGGCTCGTGCAGGTTCGGGCTGATGCCGGAGAGGATCTGACCCGAAAAGAGACGATTTGGATTGATCTGGCCTATCCGACGGAAGAAGAACGCGAGTTGGTGCAGTCGGTCTTTCGACTGGAGCTGCCGGAAGACGAAGAATTGCAGGACTTGCAGGCGAGCGCGCGTTACTACCAGGACGAACAGGGGGTCCATATTCGCTCGACCTTTATTCAGACCACCGATGAGACTCCTTCAAATGTTACGATGTCGTTCACGCTGCATGAAAGCCGACTCCTGACGGTGCATGACGATGATCTCGCCATCCTGCGTCTGTTTCGGATGAGAGCACGTGCGGGGCCTGGGATGGTGGGTGATGCGGCGGACATCCTCCTTGGCTGTTACGAGCTTGCCGTGGAGCAGGATGCCGATGTGTTGGAAGAGATGTACATAGCCCTAGACCAAGTCGCTGCGCTCGTCCTGAACAGGGGCAAGGAGATCGCCGGTCATGTGATGCGCGACAACATCGAACGGATTGCCGCCCAAGAGGACCTCAATGGGAAAGTCCGCTTGGATTTGATGGACAATCGGCGCGCCCTCTCGTTCTTGTTGAGGAGCCGCGTTCTATCACGCGAACATACGCAAGAGGTCAAGGGCATCCTGCGTGATATTGAATCGCTGAACGGCCATACGGGTTTCATAGCCGATAAGATTAATTTTCTCATGGATGCCTTACTCGGAATGATTAATCTGGAACAAAACAAAGTCATCAAAATCTTTTCGATTGCGGCGGTCGTGTTTCTTCCGCCCACCCTTGTCGCCAGTATTTATGGCATGAACTTCGATTTCATGCCGGAGCTTCGATGGCCAGGGGGCTATCCACTGGCGCTCCTGCTCATGATCACTGCCGGCGCTGCTCCATACCTGTATTTCAAACGGAAAGGATGGCTGGATTAAATGGCGTCGATCGAGCCTTCTGCAGAGAATTCGCGTCAGGTCACGGAGCCACTGGCGGACCTCGAGAATCCCGGCCTGTTCTTAAACCGCGAGCTTAGCTGGCTGCAATTCAACCTGCGGGTCTTGGAGGAAGTGGAAGATGCGCGACATCCGCTGTTAGAACGAGTAAAGTTTCTGGCGATCTTCGCCACCAACCTCGACGAATTCTTCATGATCAGGGTCTCGGGCCTGCGCCGCCAAATTGTCGGCGGGGCGGGAGAAACCCCACCCGATGCCATGACGCCTTCCGAACAAATGCTGGCAATATGCCGGGAAGTGACGAGGCTTCTCGAGCGGCAGCGGACTTGTTGGCAGCAGGATCTGTTGCCAAAATTGCGTGAGGCCGGCATTTACTTGCTCTCGTATGGTGACCTCGAGCAGGCCGGACGGGACAGCCTCCGTCAGTACTTCCAGCGTGAGATTTTCCCCACCCTCACCCCATTGGCCATTGATCCGACTCATCCATTTCCGCATATTTCAAATCTGAGCTTCAACTTGGCCGTGGTGGTCAAGGATCCTGAGCGCGGTGACTGCTTCGCGCGTGTTAAGTTGCCCGATTCCTTTCGGCGTTTGGTTCCGGTTCCTGCTCCTGCTCAAGAAGGATCCACCCCGCAGCAGAAACATCTCGAAGGAATCGGGAAAGTACAACGGTTTGCTTGGTTGGAAGACGTTGTGGCGGATAATCTGGATCTCCTGTTTCCAGGTTTGGCGATTGTCGCGTCCTATCCCTTCCGCGTTACACGGGACGCCGATGTGACGATAGAGGCCGATGAAGCGCCCGATCTGATCACGGCGGTGGAGGAGCAGCTCGATTTGAGGGAGTTCAATTCCGTGGTGCGCTTGGAACTGGATGCAACCACGCCGGACCATATTGGAGATATTCTGATCCGCAATCTACAGATCCCGTCATATCTCGTCTACTTGGAACATGATCCGATCGGCATGGCGGGGCTTATGGAACTCACCGGGCTCGAACGTCCCGATCTCAAAGACCCGCCTTTTCAGCCTGTCATACCCGCGCTGCTGAGCAAACCGGGTGGTGTGTTGGAAGCTATCAGGCAAGATGATTTCTTGCTGTACCATCCTTACGATAGTTTCACGCCGGTCGTGGAATTTGTGCGTGAAGCGGCTCACGATCCGAATGTCCTGGCGATCAAACAGACGTTGTATCGTGTGAACCCGAAATCCCCCATTATCGATGCGTTGATGGAGGCTCGAGTCAATGGGAAGCAGGTGGCCGTGCTGGTAGAGCTCAAGGCTCGTTTCGATGAAGAAAATAACATCGAATGGGCCCGAAAGCTCGAAGACGAAGGAGTACATGTCGTCTACGGGGTGCGGGGGCTCAAAACCCATGCGAAAGTGTGTCTCGTCGTTCGGCGCGAACCGGAGGGGATCCGGCGGTACGTCCATCTCGGAACCGGCAACTACAATGTGCTGTCGAGTCGTATCTACACCGATCTAAGCTACTTCACGTGTGACTCCACCATCGGCAGTGACGTGTCCGATCTGTTTAACGCGCTGACCGGATACTCCCGGAAGGACGGGTACGCTAAACTGTTGGTTGCCCCGACGGCATTGCGCCGGCACCTCCTCGATCGAATCGATCGCGAAATTCACTGCCACCGCCGATCTGGCGACGGCTACCTCGCGTTCAAAATGAACGCGCTAGCGGACAAGTCATGCATCCAGGCGCTGTACCGGGCGGCGCAAGCCGGCGTGAAGATTGATTTGCAGGTGCGGGGCATATGTTGTCTGCGGCCTGGTGTCCCAGGGTTGAGTGAGACCATTACGGTGACGTCCGTAGTCGGTCGGTTCCTGGAACACGCCCGGGTCTACTACTTTCACAACGGAGGGGAGGAGGAAATTCTCTTGGGAAGCGCCGATCTCATGCCGCGCAATCTGGATCGCCGTGTGGAAATCCTCTTTCCGGTGCTTCCTTCGCGCTGGCGGGAGGTCATTGTGCATGACATCCTTGCCGTCGGTCTTCGCGATAATGTCCAAGCCAGACGGTTGCGTTCAGACGGGACCTACGAGCGTCTTACGCCTGTGGACGGGGAACCAAGCACCAATTCACAGGACTGGTTTCTCACTCGCTGGAAAGCCAGATCCATGAGCTGAAGGTCTTTGTTGGGGAATGTCCGGATGCTCCTGAAGAGCGGGGTGTTCCAGATTAATTGAAAATTGACGAAGCGACCTGCCTCCCCTCCGGCCAGCGAGGGACTGGGAATCAGCGTGACTTCGAGCCGACAGCTCGCTTCGAGCTCCGACAACGCCACCAGACAATAAGCTTTGCTTCCCTCCGCCGCATTACTCAGAAGTCAGCAATTGAACAACAGGATGTCCAGCATCCATGTTGGTTTTAGGACTATTTCTGTCGCCTAAGTTGCTGACTTCTGAGTAAGATGCATCGGCCTCCACAGTGATGGGGTGGACCTTCTGGTAGGGGGGCCTCATCACGCTATCCTAACCACGGCGATCGACTCTTGCGATTTGGAGATGGCATGAACCAATGTGGTCAGCCGACTGAGTTCATCCAGGTAATAGCCGATCAGTTGACGCTCCTCTTCGCTTAGCTGTTTGTCACCTGGCATCATGCAATATGAGAGAAGTCTCTCGGACGAGCTCGCGAAATCTTGAATCTCTTTTCGAAATGAAATCATTGTTTATCTCCTGGTCAGAGTCCAGAACGGGCAAGCGTGGGGGAGCCAGGGCTGGAATGGGAGGGGGGATTGGCTCCCTCGGGACATGGCGCGATCCGTCATTCAATTCACTCCCTTCTGCCCTCCATGCGTGCAAGACAAGAAACGCAAAAAGCGTGTAGCAGGTTGAACGACCAGGCAAGTGTGGCGGTCTGTCGTTCGGCTCACTCGACTGATATTTGGTTGTACAGTGGGTGCCGTACCTTGGTCTCTTGCGATCAATGATACAGGATGAATGGCGACAAACGGTTACGGTTAGCTTACATCTGTGTAAAAATTCGCGGTGGTTTTGTGTAGGCAGCTTCACGGTTGACGAATCAATAGTTGACTTATCAATAATATTTGATGTATGAAGGAAGCATGGCGGTAACTCGGACAAAAACAAGGGAGAAGGCGGTACGTCTCTTTCATGCACTGTCGGATGAGACGCGAATGCGAATCCTGGAGCGACTTCGAGTT
>JBKKBQ010000312.1:0-6640 GCA_046714015.1 Nitrospira sp. | reverse complement strand
GTTCCAACCAGCGGAGGCCGTGATGCCTACCGACGAGCCAAGGGGAAAGATACGATTCCATCGCGCGATTACCTGTTCGATCCGGAGAATAGCATCGAGCTCGGTAGTGCCTATCTCCATGTCCTGTCCTATAATCTGCTTGAGCAGATCGACCATGAGGTCTCGCGCGAATATTGCGTGAGCTCGGCCTATAACACAGGCTTTCGGAATGTCTTCAAAACGTTTGCCGGTGACTCCGTCACCGCCCTCAATCAAATCAGCAGCCTCGAACCGCCGGCCGTTTTCAATTGCGCAATAACCTGCCGTACCATGAAACGAGAGATTATCTCGTGAAGGTCGTCACCTTCCGCAAACCGTTCGTCTCCCTCCGCGAAGACAATAACCGCTGAGCGTCTGTACGGTGTTCGGCAATATCAGGCGATCATCATGCAAGGCCGGACGGTCAGACGGCAAGAGGCGGGTTCGACCTGACCTGATGGTTCATGAAGGTCCGGAGATGCGTATTGTCGTTGGGAGACAACCCCTCAAACTCTACTCCGTAGGTGTGTTCTTTACCCCACCGGACCGTGGCGGTTTCGATGACCATTGATGCAGCCTGATTGGGTAATCGCAAACGCATGGCGATTCGGTCGCCGGGAGTGATCACTGCTTCCGTCATAACACGAGCTCCTTTTGCCGACACGTCATAGACGACCCCCAGACTCTGTTCGACCGCTCCATTCCGTAGCAACCCTACCCTGGCCAAAGAACAGGGAAACGGAGCCGACACACGCACCCGAGGATGTTTGCGCAATTGCGGGACCATGTGTCCACTGACAGACTTGAAGTTCAGGTCATCCATTTCCTTTTACTCCTTCGCCATACCTGCGGCATTTATGCACTCGGAACTGTTTATCTGATGACTGAGCAAGCCTCTTGAAGGCTAACCCATCGACCTGATCCTTAGTCCAATGGACAACGGCAACTACGATCGCAGATGAGGGTGTTCTTGGGCAATCGAACGGGGACAGATCGACGGTCTTCGGCCGGTGTCTCTTCCCGCTGCTGGAGGATCTGCATGCAAACCCACCTCGTGAGAATCACTCTATCGCACGAGGTGGGTTTTGCGAACTATTTTCGAACTCTATGCACGTATTGCTGTCGGAGCATTGCTCGAGAATGTAGCGGCATGAGCTCCTCTAGAATTCGGATGGCGATGGCGTCCGGAATTCCTCACATGACTTGGGGACGGACGCCCATTCCGATGGATAGGTCTTTCGTCGGCATGATTCGGCCATGACGGCGCCCCACTTCCTGGAGCGAGCGGGACTGCATGTCCCAGGAGACCCTCAATATCTCGAAGTTGCTGCCGATCTTCGCCCGTCACAAAACTTGTGGCGCGACCGGTCGTCTTCATCCGAGCCGTGCGACCGATGCGATGGACGTAATCTTCAGGGCAATTAGGTAGATCGAAATTGATCACATGGCCGATGTTCGCGACATCGATCCCTCGGGCGGCAATATCCGTTGCGACCAGCACACGGAATGACCCGCGTCTAAATCCCTCCAGCGCAGCGCGCCTTTGCGACAGGCTTCGGTCTCCATGCAGCACGGCCACTCGATGGCCTGCACTACCCAACATGCGCCCCAACCGATCGGCACGATGCTTCGTCCTGGTGAACACCAGCGCCGTATCCTTATCAGCACCCAATAGCGACAACAGCAGATCGGGCTTCTCGGCGTGGGATGTGTAATGGATCGCCTGAGTGACACCCTCGGCTGTCGTAGCAGATGGCGCGACCATGACGCGCACCGGATTATTGACGCTGGCTTGAACCAACCGAGCCAGATCCGTAGGGAGGGTGGCCGAGAAGAGAAGCGTCTGTCGCTCTTCAGGCAACGCATCAAGAATCTGATTGATTTGAGGCGCAAAGCCCATATCCAACATCCGATCGGCCTCATCCAGCACCAGCATCTTGATCGACGTCAAGGAAATCGTGCCGTTCCACATATGATCGAGCAAACGGCCAGGGGTCGCAATCAAAATCTCCGGCCGTTGCCGTAACCCACGCACTTGCGCCTGCATATCTGCGCCACCCACAATAACGGTCGCGGACACGCGGCGGCTCCGTCCGAGTTTCTCGATCGTTGTCAGGGTCTGCAACGCAAGTTCGCGTGTCGGCGCCAAGATCAAGGCCTGCGGCTGCCCCTTCGGCAGCGCAGCAAGCCGTTCAACCATGGGAATCACGAACGCGGCTGTTTTTCCCGTCCCGGTCTGGGCACATCCGATGACATCCCTCCCAGCGAGCGCGGGCGGAACAGCTTGTTCCTGGATGGGAGTCGGTGAAGAAAACCCTGCCGCTGCAAGGTCCTGTAATATGGCCTCAGACAAGCCGAGGGTATGAAAGCTGCTTTGAACAGACGTATCCACTACACTATCCTTTCAGTATGATCGCATTATGACGGGATCAGAGAACCGAGGGGAGAGACAACCGAGAAGGTGCAACTCCAAACTGGACCTGGTCGCGATGCGATCGCGAAGTCCGATATAGTTTGACCATCTCCTCGCCGGACTACCACGAGCGAAATGTAGAGTCACCATACAGCATGGTACTCTCGACGTCAACCTGATTCTTTAATCGATCCGAGAGAGTAGACTATTGGCACACCCAACGCCTTGCCGTCTATCCCAATATACCCATCACGCCATGGGTCAATCGTGAGGTTTGACTCACCAACACAGCACATGTTAAGATGAGAACTTCGATAGGCTCTTGTCCTTCCCGCGCACTCCTCGTACTCGATCTCAGTTTCTGCGCGACGGTCTAGTGCATCACGTCCTGCTGCTCATCTGATTGAATGGCACTCACTGCCTTTCCATGGGTTAATAGGTCCGTTGTCGGCATTGAAACTTGGATGTCGGTCTCCCCTCGCTGCCTGGAGCCTCTAGCTCGTACAGAAGGAGTTCCCATGGATCCCGCTTCAGTTTGGAAAAGTCGCAAAGAAGGAAAAAAGAAGTCCGCCCGTAAACCGAAAATCCGCTGGCAACTTCTGGGCCTGACCGATCCCAACTCGGTCTCCAGCACTTCCTCCATCGAAGTCATCAGGCGGGAAGTCGCTTCGTTGGCGAGACATAGTTTTGGAGAGGATACCCGCTTGCGCACCATCGTGCAGCAGAGCAAGTCCTTAGACAGGAGTCACACGCTCGTTGGAGCTCGAAACAAGCGCCGCGGAGCCCCTAAGCAGACACAGGACGGCGCGTAAACCGCACCGTCTCCCAACCATGGTTCATTCACTATCCTCTAACGCGCATTGTTCAGGACGATCCGTCGCGAAACCGCGTCGTCGCCAAGCGAGGCAGGCGCGCGGAGCTGCGAGAAAGGGAAGCCTACCAAGGGGAATGATCATGAATACACGTGTCTTGTATGTCGGCGGCCTCTCGGACGCCACTTCCGATCATCAGCTCCGCGACCTATTTGGAGCCTATGGCACCGTCTCTCGCGCCTATATCGTCAGACACGAACACAGTGGAAAATCGGCCGGATATGGATTTGTGGAAATGGACTCGGGCGAGCAAGCTCTGAGGGCAGTCGTCGCCCTGGAAGCTGCACCGTTCGGAGACAATTACTTGCGACTCTACGTCACGCCCTATGCATCCATTCACTCCTGAGGTCTGCCCAGCAGGGCGAGAGGGACCCCCCAATGAGTCGTATCAACTTAGATCCGCTTCTGACCTTTCCGGACGGATCACACCTGGTCATCAGCACGCAGTGCTCAGCCACTGGGGACTTCTCGTGCTCCTTGTACAGCGCAGTGGTGGGGGAAGACGACCGCGCCGCGTTCCAAGTTATCTCGAACCACTTTGCAGCCTCCACCTGCCTGAGCGCCCAAGAACACGCCTACAGTTACGCCCTTCGGCTCTATCCCAGCTCTGCTCACACAATGAAAAAACCGCCGTACCTCATTTGGCCTGGCCCACGCTCAGCCCTTCCGTAGCAACGGTTCGCCTGTCTATGACTCAACATGACATCGCAATCCACGGGCAGCAGGAACCAACACCCTATCTCTTTTTTCTGCAAATCTCGACTGTCGCTTCAACCTGACCATCTCTTGGACTGACCATCAACAACATCCCCTTGTGCTCCAGGGCTCTCTTAAACAACGTGGCATAATTATCATCGTATTGGCGTTCCTCGATCGTGGTCTCACCGCTTTTGCGATTGTATGAACTTTCGAGGACAAATGCGTTCACGGTCTGCGTGCCATTCGCCCGCGCTTTGCTGGTGACGCGCCAGAAACGATTCTCTGGATCGAGCATCCCGTTCGAAGTGTCCAGGGTGGCATTGGAACACAGCTTCACACCTTTCGACACCTCAACATATTCACCCTTATCCACAAATTGAGCGAAGCCTGACAAGGGAAATCCAATAACGATAGCAAGAACTAGTAGGTACGGAGACATGTGACCCCCCTTCGTAGAGATAATGGAACGCCATCTGCGCGTGGCCGACCAGATTCAACTGGACTAACTGCCGCACGCGTCCCAGGTATCGGTCATTCGAGGTTCGTTCCGTCTTTCCACCCAGAAGTCTCTCACACCCTGGCTTGACCTGGAATCCGTCATCATCTCCTGCTAAACCCTCAGCGTCTGAATCCTGGCGCGAGCCGCATTACGACGTCTTGTCTTGAACCAGCCTCTTCCCAGCCATCTTCTCCTCAGTCAGCAACACCGACCCGGAAACGGCATCGACATAGACCGTCATGATCGCTTCTTTAGCGGTCAGGATTTCGACATTCCATACGGTCTTGTCCCCCCTCTTTTTCAATTCGGCCACAATGACCTGCCCTGGGAGGCTTCCCAAAGCCGTCTCCACCGCTCCCTCAATCGTGACCTTGGCGGAAGTCGCCATGGCAATAACTTCCACCCCAGTGAGTTTCCCCTTATCAGCGCTCCAGACCAGTTCACCGACAATCCCCGCCAAGCCGATCACCGTCCCCGCAATCAAGATTGCTCGCCATATCATAAAACTCCTGTTCGTCATGGCTATCTCCTTCATGCATGGCCTAAACGTAGGAAGATGCCCGCAAGAAGGCCCCCATGCAATCGAGCTCACTCCGCCTACCAACGATCCCTCGAAATATGTGCATGGCGGGTGGTCGTCCCTACCGACAAGCACCAGTTACTGGTCGGACTCCATACCCAGCTTCTACTCATTCCTCCACCTGCAGCAAAATGAGATTCTTGGCAACCAAACCGTAGCCTTAAACGTCTGTCTTATTTCTTTGGTATCTGCATGCCCTCTTTCACCGGCTGTTCAACCGCCCCTTTTGATGGGTCGACAACTTGGGGCTCCAGTATCCCTGCATTCTTAGGATCAATCGGCATCGTACCCATGGTCGTATCTCCAGACTTCGCGGCCTCCTGGATAGACTGGCTATAGGTTAAGTTTTTCCGGCCCGTATCGTTCGCAAATTCTCCGCTTGACGGATATCCGGGATGCTTAGGCAGCATCGCAGGATTTGCCAGAGCAAATACGGTCATCCCCGCAAACACGGACCCTACGATTACGATCATAAGGAATCTCATGATGAACACCTCCTCTTCGATGAACAGGCCTCAACTACTCCGACAGATGGCGACCTCGATCAGCGACCAGAAAATCACCACATACGCAGTCCGAGGGACTGACGTCCGCGAGAACCAGACATCGAAAACCTCTCGAGATTGCCTCGACTACATTGACACTCTGGCATTGAAGCGGCGGAGACTGAGGAATCAATCGCGCTAGGAAGGACGCGGAAGCGCAAAGGATGGGACAGTCAGCGAAACTGGAGCGTCAGAGCATGAGCCAACAGGCCAACATTTACGTTCCTCACTTTCATCGCATCCAAGAATCAACGAGCATTTCACTCGAAAAGCCCTGCTCTCATAGACTTTACTCTACACAAGTTTACCGTATATAGTCAATCTATATGTCATTATGTCTACTTTTAGATTCAATTATTAACCAATTTTGGTTAATCATTCATAAGGGGGTATCGCTTCTACCGGTCGAAAGATCACGCATGGGTCGTGCACGAAACGCTCTGATGACTGAGAGGCGTCGAGGGAAGACACTCTATTTCTTCTTCCTGCAAATCTCCACCGTTGCTTCCACTCAACCATCTTGCGGACTGATCATGAGGAGCATCGCTTTGTGATGCGGGGATCTCTTAAAGAATGTGGCACAGTCCTCATCATATCGGCGTTCCTTGATCGTGGTCTCACCACTTTTTCGGTCATACTGGGTTTCAAGGACGACTGGGGCGACGGTCTGCGTGCCATTCGCTCGTATCGTACTGGTGACTCGCCAATAAACGTTCTCTGGATCAAGCATCTCTTTCGATTTTTTTCAGGATGACGTTAGGACAAAGCTTTGTACTTTTGGCCACCTCGACATACTCGCCTTTATCCACGAAATGAGCGAAGCCTGACAGAGGCAATCCAACGACGATTGTAAGAACCAATAGATGCGCGAACATGTGCCTGTTCCTTCCTGAACAGGTGTAAAAGCATTCGCACCGTCCCAGGCAGGGCTGAAGAGAACAAGCTATCTGCTCTTCGCGGTTCAACACTGAATCCATCTTTTCACTTTGAGGCATGCCATGCTCACTTCTGGAA
>JBKKBQ010000311.1:0-6733 GCA_046714015.1 Nitrospira sp. | reverse complement strand
ACGAAGCTACAATCGCAATCGGTTATGTCATTTCTTTCTTTCCAAAAAAGGAGGGAACCGATGAGCATGACACGCAATCATCCGGGCTTGGAGTCATCGGAACCAACGGTAGCGCTCATGGAGGGTCTAGAGTTGGCCGATGCGATCAGACGAACTGTGATGGCCAGGCGAGAATGTGGTCTAGAGTCGCTCTTGAAGGCTCACCCAGAATTTACCTGGAATCAGGTGTTCCTTGAAGTAGATCGCATGAGCCGCTGCGGTGAGTTGCGACTCAAACGGACTAAATCCGGTGAATACAACGTGACTGTTCCCAAACGATCCATGGTCAATGTGGTGAGGCGGCATGACTGATGCTACCCCCATGTCCTCTCCTAAGCGCGAGACAGCCGCATGGAATCGAAATCCGGCTTTTGTCGTGATGTGCGCGGCGATGATCATGGCCGCAGGTCTCATAAGCCCCCGCGCACATGCCGATGCGGATGCGCTGGTGGTCGCCGAAGATCGGGATGCGTCGCAGTCTGTTCAGCACACCGTTACGGGAACCCTGATCAACCTCGATCTTAAAACCGGGAAAGGTATGCTCAAGACCGACCTTGGGAAGCCGGTATTTTTTGATCTGGTCCGCCCGGATCTCTTCCAAAGCGTTTCAGTCGGGGAGCATGTAAGTATCGTCCTGAATGAGCAAGGGCAGGCTGTGAAGGTCATGGAAACGCCTCCCGCTGAACTCATGACTCCGACCGATCGATAAGGAAGAGAAACACTTCAGACCTCGCGAAATCTTCATTGTGATTCTCACCAGCCATCGTTGAAACGTCGCCGTTTCCGCCGCCCGAGACCCAACTGTCGGTAGCCTGGAAGAGGTAGGGCAGGGGGATGGTTTGTCCTTGTCAAGACAGCATGTCTTGGTTCTAGCAGGATGCTGAAAAAGTCTCCCAGCGGCGTTCTCGCATCGCTCAGAGGCTCAACGTACCGAAGCGTACGCCGCGCCTCTCCGCTCGCTGCGGCCTTGCTGGACAACCTTTTTGAGCATCCTGTAGGTATTCTGGTGTTAGCGATCCTGGGCGCTGTGATAACCCACGTATATTGATTGAAAGCACATTCGCTCCAAAGTCATTGGACGAGGTCTATATCTTGCACCACACCTCTATTGGTCTATCAGGAATCTATTCTTAATCTAAGGAGGATTGTATGAAGATACGACAGACCTGTGCATACATGATGATCGTGGGTGGAATACTGTTATTCTCAAGCGGAGCGGCTCAGGCAGGGCAATCGAGTAGTGGAACCCCTTCCGGTGGCGCAATGGGGAGTGGATCAGGAACGGGATCCGGAAGTTCCGGCGGCTCCAGTGGATCCATGAAGCCGGACCAGAGACAAGGTCATGAATCGTCCGGCAAGATGGGTGTAGAGCCGTACGGCCAAACCGACACGCCGAAAACAGGGGGCGAGTCGACGTTGGGGGGATCAGGAAGAATACCCGATTCGAGTAAAACCAACCCAGGGAAAGGATCGAGCGGGGGAAGCGGGTCTGGCACGGGAACCGGTTCCGGTAGCATGGGATCATCCGGTGGAACGGGGTCATCGGGCGGCGGCTATTAATGTAGTCATGTTATCTTGCACATTTCTCGACGCATACCTCAGTAAGGCGGGGAGACTCAGCTCTCCCTGCCTCGCAAACCAACCATAGCGAAATCTACGAGGATCCTTCCAAGAAGATGCGATAGGGGTGATCGGCGCCTTCCAGTGTGTAGATCCGATCACCCTTCGGCCCTTCGACGACCAGGCCATCCATGCCGCCGGTCCGAATGGCCTGCAAGGCATCGTGCGCCTGATCCAGCCGTGCACGCAGGTCTGTATTTTCTCGAGCGATAGCGTCATAGGATTTGGGACGTTCCTCAATCATGTCTTGTCCCGGCTCCATGTGCTGCTCGTGTGGGTTCAGCAGTCATGC
This sequence comes from Nitrospira sp., assembly GCA_046714015.1. Classification (GTDB taxonomy): domain Bacteria; phylum Nitrospirota; class Nitrospiria; order Nitrospirales; family Nitrospiraceae; genus Nitrospira_D. The sequence continues at coordinate 4,782 of JBKKBQ010000311.1, read as the reverse complement.
AGTCATGATGTACTGGTAATTGGACGCCCAGAAAACCATTCCGCCGAACAATCGTGATGCTTATGGCGGGAAAGCGACCCCTCAACTGGACTGTGAACGCGCAAAACTATAGTTCATTGCGCGAAAATGACACAACTAGGGAGACTCGTAGATTTTACCCAGAGACCTTTTTTATGGCTCATCGAGAAAAGGCGCGCTCGGGTGAAGGGTTCGTTGCAGACGAATCCGTAACATGCGGAAGTAGGAGGAACAGGCAACGTGATCGCCCAATTTTTCTCTAAAGGAGGCGAAGCGGGAGAGATGGCGACAAAAAACTCCTTGTCTATGCTCCTCCTTGGTCAGACAGCCGTTTTGCATAGGGCTCGGGATCCAACTGAAAGGCAGTGTGGCAGTTTGGGTTACAAAAATAATATCGATGGTCTAGATAATCTTCAGATTCGACCGCCTCATCGGGATCGAGATCCATCAAACACACCGGGTCTTTCACTGTTTTGGATGTTTGCATGACCTGCCTCCTCATTATTGCCGTTTGGTGGTTATTCACGACAAACTTTAATGTAGAAGTACTGCAACTCAGCCCACAAAGGCACTAGGTCCCTCTCTAGTCTTGTGACCGCGTATTGGTGTTGGCGTCGATCAGACGATTTCCACTGGCTTACAGTTGCGGGATGGGTGGACGAGGAAGGGGTGGCGTCGGTGGCGGCGATGGGTCGGGGAGCGGAGGCTGTGGAGAGGGGAATGGATTTGGATCAGGCGGCATAGGGTCCGGATCTGGACCTGGGCGTTCAATCTCAGTCCTGAACCACCACTTCATCGTCAGCATGCCCAGTTTTTATCAAACTCTTCTTTCTCTCACACCTGGTCGATTCCCTAGCAGAATGCGGAAAAAGGCCGCCAGCGGCGTTCTCGCGGGATACTGCCGCCTCACCATCTCGGCGGCGTTCACAGGCGTGCCGTGCCTTATTCGGCACGGCGTGAACCTCAGAGGCTCAACGTACCGCCGGGCAAGAGCTGCCAGCGCAGCTCGGGGTGGGCCGGGTGAAATGACTACGCCTCGCCTTCTCAGACACTGGGCGCTCACGGGACACCGCCCGCTCACCATCTCGCGGGCGTTCACAAACGTACCGCACCTTATTCGGTGCGGCGTGAACCTCGCGCCCGTCCGCAGACGTGAAGGGATTCGGACACTGCCGGCTCACCGACTCGCCGGCGCGCACAGACGTGGCGCTCTTTATTCATCGCGCCGTGCGCCTCATTATTCTTCGCCTCGCGGACCTCGCTGTGGCCTTGTTCGGTGCAATGCGCGTCTTGGCGCGCAGGGGTGGGTGGGTGAGAACAAAGCCATTTTTGCGCATCCTGCGGCTGTCAGCGTCCTCTCAAACCTCAATATTCGTGACGGTTACAGAGGTCAGAATGAGGCGACGATGAACGAGCGAGGTTTGGCTTTGAAAAGCCGGCGCCCCTTCTTCAGGGCTTTGTTTTGGAGGAGACACCGGCGGTCGGCAATAGCACGAGCGATGGCGGGCCGGATGGGATGGGGCGCGTCAAGCTTTTCCAGCCGCTCCTCGAACACGACGAGATCGTGATCAGTACCAAGCAGGTCAGCCAGCTTGTCCGCGCACTTGATCAATCCCTTCACGCTATCCGCGTCGTGCGCCTTCCACATCCCCATCGACTGGCCGAGATATTTCACCTGCTTGCGCCATTCGTGAAGATTCTCGGCCGTGGGGTCGGCACAGGCTATCGCCCTCGCCTTCCGCCCTCGCCGGTAAATTCGTTGCAACCCGCTGCACACCGACTTGCTATCGGCTTGTTTGAGCCGCCATTTGCGCATGCGCGCCGCTGCCGCAGCGAGGCAGGCGGCACTTGCCCTCGTGGCGCTCATCCTGCGCAGTTCCGCACGAGCCTCAAGTCGCGCCTGTTCCAGCGCTCGGCGTACTTTCAAGAGCCATCTTCGGCGCGGGCCGCGCCGGGTCGCGCTGAGTAACGTATCCCCGGTCTCGAGAAGAACCGCGGCATCACGCACCGCGCTCAGCGGTCGCGCGGCATCGCGTAATACGGCATTCTCGCGCATGTACGCCCCTTTGCCGACTGCGTCCCGTAATAGCCGCAGATTCGCGCGCGCACGCTTGAGTTGCTTGCGCGCTCTGTGGATCTGTGTGTCAGGGGGATTATGCGCGCGGATTGCCTTGACCGCCGCCTCAACGTGCCGCAGCAGCGCATCCCGCACAGTTGTAGCTTGTAAAATACGATTCGCTTTCTGGCGTTTCATCTATGCCTTGCTTTAGATGCGCCCGCAGTGATCGCCCGGCGAAGGATGCGCTCCGCTTGCGCAGCGCCGAGTCGGCGCGAAGGTGTGAACCGCCGATTCTGAGCGGCGTTGTACGAAACAAAAAAGTGCTCGATCTGATCGAGCTGAGCTGTTCCCAGGTCAGATAGCTCCCGGATGGTCGGCTTGTTGACCGGTGTCTGGGGCACGCCGATGAGCCGATCGTTCGAGATCGTGCGGCCTTTCTCGGTCTGGAAGGCGACGATCACGCCGATCAGGCGCGTCGTGATGAGGCAGCCTGGAAAGGCCGGCTTATCCGTGATGATAAGCACGTCGAGTGCGTCACCATCTTCACCGCGGGTGCCTGGTATCGAGCCGAAATCATAGGGAAAAACATGTCCCGCAGGCAGGATGCGCGAGAGCTTGAAGCAGCCCAGCTTTTCGTCGAATTTGTACTTGTTACGGCTGCCGCGGGGTGTGTCGATGATGACGTGTACGAGTTTAGTTTTGGATTTTCGCGGCGGAATGTTTTCAAATGACATGATCATGCAAATATCGGAAGCAAAACAAGTGCCGATTCCTTCCCATATTTCGTACCCCTAGGGATTTAACGAGCTGCATCGCCTGAAAAACCTCTGTTTATTACAGATAAGAGGTAGCGCCGTGTTTCACTCGGTACGCCTATTCACCGTCATTCTGGGCATACTGCTCGGCACGCGTTTGCTGCACGGTCATAGAAGAGGTGAGAGATGAGACATTTTATCCCTTCCGCGATATGCAGTCTCGCGACCCTGTGCATGCTCGTCGCTCCCTCAGCCATGTTCGCGGCGGAACAACCGAAGAAAAGTGCCGTCGACGCCCAATTCAAAGTGATGGATGTCAACGGCGACGGCAAACTGTCGCCAGGAGAACATGCCGCGGGTGCGAAGAGGATGTTCGACACGATGGATGTGAACAAGGATGGGACTGTGACGGCTGATGAGATGGATGCCGCGCATGAGAAAGTAACCGGCCCATATTCACAGTCTTTGACGAAGGAGACAAACGCGAAGAAGGCCGTTGACCCGCAGGGGATGATGGAAGAGTATCGGAAGTTGGCCACGCCTGGCGAGCCCCATAAGCAACTCACCAGTCTGGTGGGCACGTGGACGACGCACACGAAAGAATGGATGGAGCCCGGCAAACCACCAACGGAATCCACGGGCACGTGCGAATATCAAGCGTTGCTCGACGGCCGCTATGTGCAACAGGAGTGTACGGGTCAGATGATGGGGCATCCCTTTACCGGCATCGGCATGCAGGGCTACGATAATTTTACGAAGAAGTATATGACGACGTGGATCGATTCGATGGGAACCGGCATCTTTTCCATGGAAGGCAAGGCCGGTGCCGACGGGAAAACCATCACCTTGCACGGTAGTCATGCGGATCCGTTTGAAGGCGTTATGAAGCATCGCGCCGTCTGGAAGTTTCCGGACCGCGACACTCAAATTCTTGAGATGTACGGCTCGCCGGGGAAAGGCAAGGAGATGATACTGATGGAGATCACCTCTACCAGACAACAGTAACCGGTGATGGACTCACACCAGGAAATGCGGACCCGTGAGGTCATCATCATCGGAGGAGGACCGGCTGGACTGTCCGCGGCAATTTACCTCGGTCGAAGCCGGCGCGAGACGCTGCTCATTCACACGAACCGATCGATGGCCAAATGGGAAGCCGATGTGCAGAACTATCTGGGATTTCCACAGGGGATCGACGGCGAGGATCTCCTCGCGCGAGGCATGGAGCAGGTGGTGCGTTTCGACGTGGCGGTGATCGAAGACGATATTCGTTCGTTGACCCAGGAGGGCGACACCTTCTGTCTCAGCGGAGCCGACACGGTCTATCGTGCCCGGCGTGTGCTCCTCGCCACCGGCCTGACGCATCTTCCGCCGGAAATTCCCGGGGTGAGGGAATGTTTGGGGCAGAGTCTGTTTTTCTGCAAAGATTGCGATGCCTTTCGCGTGCAAGGCAAACAGATCGTCATCATCGGAGGGAACAATGAAGCGGCAGACTATGCGCTCGCCATGCTGCTGTTTACGTCGAACGTGATGATCTGCACGAACGGACGGACACCTCGATGGGATACGGACCATGCCGGGTGGCTGGAAGAATATGCGGTGCCGGTTCGGCACGATCGCATCCGTTCCGTGCGGCACGATGATGGACAACTGACGGCCTTCACCTTTGAACAGGGCGAGTCTGTGAATGTCGATGGGGCGTTCACGACACGGGGTGATGTCATTCACAATGATCTGGCGGAAAGCGCCGGCGCGAAACTGGACGAGGACGGTCAGGTTGTCGTCGACCATTATCTGCAGACGACCGTGCCGGGACTCTATGCGGCGGGATGTGTGACGCCGGCGAACTGCCAGATGATCATCGCCGCCGGACAGGGAGCCATTGCGGGTCAAGCGATCAATCGGGATCTGTTCGACGAGAGCTTGAAGCGGCATGCATTGCCGCGTTTC
>JBKKBQ010000310.1:0-9536 GCA_046714015.1 Nitrospira sp. | reverse complement strand
AGGATACGCAGCATGTCGCGTGCGATGCCTCCCAATATACACCTACACCTGCCTCACGCCACCACGTCAAGGGCGGTATTCTAGCAGTCCCCTCTCAGAGGGTCAAACCGCTGAGGTCATGGGGAAGTTCAAGAGTGGGGTCAAGAAGAGGCGTGAGGATTTCGTCGACGCGCCTGGACCGAGTTGAGCCACTGCTCAAGCTGGACAACCACTGGGCTTTTAGTTCTCTTTGAGGCTTGGACCATGGATCCGGTTGTTGGAGCAGGTCTTACTTCTGAACGGAGTACGCTACGAGACAATCCATTGGCTTCATCGTTCATTGCTGGCGTCGCACCGTCTGAGACGGATGTCAGGCCTTCGCGGCGAAGACGGTCAGAGTCAAGGCTTGCGGTGTTGACCGGTTTCTCATGCAATGGTCCTTGCGAGTGTGCCGCTCCATGAGCCGTCGGTACGTCGAGCCCGGCACGAAGAGACAAGGCTTCTTGGTCATGTGGATTGATGGATAATATGACATTGCACGACCGGATGGCCGCTTCTTTGGCCCCTTGAGCCGCGTAGAGCTTGGCCAAGGTCCGATGCGCACGAAGATTATCGGGGCTTAATTTTATGGCTTCTTCGAGAATGGCTTTCGCCTTGACCGGTTGGTTCATCTGCTCATAAGCGCGACCTAGCGCCACCATGGCCGTGATGAACCCGGGATAGGCCTTCAACCCATCTTCAAGAACAGCAACGGCCTCTTCCCACATGCCGGCTTTGCCGTACTCTTCTGCCAGAGGGATAAACACCTTGGACCCTGGCTCTTTCGCAAAGGCTAAGGCCAGCCGATCAATCTCAGCGGCATTACCCGTTTTTTTCGGACCTGACGCCATCGAGCGGATCACTCCACCAAGGACTCGCGACGAGGTGACATCAAACACAGTTCCTGCACAGCAGTCAGAATTTCGTCGGCCAGACGGCGCTTGGGCATCAGACCTAAGACTTTCTGTTCGCCCGTGGCTGAGAGAATGACGACCGCATTGTCGTCACTGCCAAACCCACCTCCCGCTTGCGTGACATCGTTCGCAATGATGAGATCCAGCCCTTTCCCCCTCAACTTGTCATTCGCATGAGATAGGACGTCTTGGGTTTCAGCCGCGAACCCAACCACAATTTGCGATGTCCGGCGCGCAGACAGCATCGCGAGAATATCGGGAGTGGCTTCAAGCTCGATCACGAGCTCAGATTGGCCCTGTTTCTTGAGCTTCTGCGTGGCCGGGATTTTTGGGCGAAAGTCGGCGACCGCTGCAGCCATGATCAGAACCGTAGAGGAAGGAAAATGTCGACTCAACGCGTCAGCCATCTCGCTCGCCGTGTTGACCGGAACAGTGATGACCCCTGAAGGAGACGTCAGGGCGGAAGGCCCTGTCACCAAGATCACCTCCGCTCCTCGCTCCCGCGCGGCTTCTGCTATCGCATACCCCATCTTCCCGGAGGAACGGTTGGAAAGAAACCGAACCGGATCAATGGGTTCTTGAGTCGGGCCCGCGGATACCAGCACCCGCTGCCCTTGCCAATCCCGCCGAGTGATCAGCGCCGCATGTACGGCATCCAGGATTCTCGACTCTGCTGGAAGCCTCCCTTGTGCGATTTGCCCTGATGCCAGCGGACCGACTTCGGGATCGAGCACGACGACGCCACGAGCTCGAAGTCCCTGAACATGTTGAACGACCGTGGGATGAGTCCACATGTCCCCGTCCATGGCAGGAGCGACAATCACGGGACACCGAGCATTCAACAGCATCGTGCTCAACAAATCATCCGCCAGACCAAGCGCCGCCTTTGCCAGAAAATTTGCCGTAGCCGGCGCCACAATAATCGCATGGGCTTGTCCTGGGACGGCGAGATGGGCCATCTCTTCGTGAGATTCAAAAAGGTCCGTCGCGACCCGTCTTCTCGAGAGGACTTCAAACGTAAGGGGAGTCACAAATTTCGTGGCAGCCTGAGTCATGACCACTGACACGGCGGCACCTTCACGCGCAAGGGCTCGAAGCAAGCCGACCGCTTTATACGCGGCGATGCTGCCGGTTACCCCAAGGGCAAGACGCTTGCCCCACAGATTGGTCGACAACTGTGCGTCGTCCAATGCCTACTCCTCAGCCGGGGCCACCGTCGGCGGCACCGTATCATCCACGTACACGCTGAGCTCCTTTTTGATTTCGTGGGCGTCCTCTCCAGTCATCATCGCGATACGCTCGGTTTCACCCTCTTTCCCTCGTTTCGCTTCTTTCATCGCATCGCGGGCTTCCTTGCCGGTCAAATAGTTGACATGACCCCTCAACACCTCGTCAAGTGCCATGGTTGTTTCTTTTGTGAAACGAGAGGATCCGACTGGTTTCGCGCCTTGAGTCAAGTGCTTCGCGCGCTGTGAGGCGACGATCACCAATCGGTGCCGGGAATCAAATTCATTTGACGTGTATTGCGGCAACAAACTCAGCATGTCGATCATGATAGGTCTTGCTCCCTTGCTATAAAGTAGATCACGGTAGCCTTTCCGCCGATTTTGCATCTTTCTCAAGAATAAAGCTTTGCTCGAGCCAATGCATGTCCATCCGTTTGGTCTTCAGACGTTCCGCCACAAAAATGCTTTGCAGTTCACGAAGCGATTGCGCCAGATCGTCGTTACGGACAATGTAATAATATTCCCTGAAACACCAAACTTCTTCTTTCACCTTTTGCATTCGGCGAACAATCTCCTCCTGGGAATCGGACCCCCGGCCTTGGAGTCGAGCACGCAGAACGTCCATCGATGGAGGGAGGATGAAAATGTAGACGGCATCGCCGAATTTCTTTTTGATCTGGAGCGCGCCTTGGACATCGATTTCCAGCAAGACATCGATACCCTGCTCCATCTTGTCCATTAAGGGCTTCCGTGGTGTTCCATACCAGTTGGAATACACGTGTGCGTATTCCAAGAACTCATTTCTTGCAACCATCTCGTGAAAGACATTCTCTTCGATAAAGAAGTACTCACGTCCGTGTTCTTCTCCTGGGCGCGGTTTTCTTGTCGTGAACGACACCGAATGCCACAGCCCGGAGACCGACGCCACGACTTGTTTACACAAGGTCGTCTTCCCTGCGCCTGAAGGGGCTGAAACGATGTACAGGATTCCCCGACGTTCATGAGCTTGCCGATTCCCCGTCACAGCCGGAGGGAGGTTACTGGTGGTACTCGCGGTGCTCATTCGACATTCTGTATCTGTTCACGCATACGCTCAAGCTCGGCCTTCATGCGTACCACGTCGGCCCTGACCGCCGCGTCGTTGGCCTTCGACCCAACGGTATTGACTTCCCGGCCCATCTCCTGAAGTAGAAAGTCCAACGTCTTACCCACCGGCTCGGCGCCTTGCAGCGCACGCTCAAACTGTATCATATGGGTGTCCAGTCTGACCAATTCTTCCGTAATGTCGCACCGGTCGGCATACAGGGCCAACTCCTGATTGAGCCGAGGGAGGTCCGGGATCGAGTCTGTCAACAACTTCTCCACTCGCTGCTTCATACGGTCGAAGGTATCCTGCGCCATGTGGGGAGCACGGGACGAGACTGCGTTCGTGCATTCACGCACTTGATCGAGTCGAGCCAGGATATCCCGTGCAAGCAAGGCCCCCTCTTTCTCTCGCATCTTCACCATGTCCGACAACGCAAGGAGCCCCAGTTTTTCCACCATTTTGGCGAGCTTACGATCGTCGGTCGGTTGCTCAGAAAGCGCGATGATATCGCGAAACCCCGCCAGCAATCCGATGTCAATGAAGCCTTTAAGTTTCAGCGTGCGCTGGAGCGTACGAAGAGCTTGATGGTACTGTTTCGCTAGTCCAACGTCAAGTTGCACCGTACGAGCGCTTCCGCGACTCCCCTGTAGCAATACCGTAAGATCGACTCTTCCACGGGTACAATGCTGTTGGATCGCCTTCTTGAAACGTTCTTCAAGCCCACTCATCGACTTCGGCAGGCGAATGGATGTTTCAAGGAACCGGTGGTTCACCGATCTCATCTCAACGCTGACTGTCCCGTCGGACCATACCCCCTGTCGCCGGCCAAATCCGGTCATGCTCTTAATCATTTCGGCAATTTCCCTTCCCACTCACAGACGTCGTAAATTGGGCAAACAATACAACGAGGCTTCCGTGCGAGGCACACATACCGGCCATGAAGGAGCAATCGTTGGGACACATCCGTCCACTGCGTCTGCGGATACCTCGATTGCAGGTCGCGCTCGATGTGCTCGGGATCATGTGAATGGGTCAGGGCCAGTCGGTTGGCCACCCGTCTCACATGCGTATCAACCACAAGCGCCGGTTTTCCAAATACGGCCCCAAGGAGCACATTCGCTGTTTTTCGCCCGACACCGGGTATCGATGTGAGTGCTTCCATGGTATCGGGGACCTGCCCCTTGAACTGCGCGGTGATGACCTGCGCACAACCGATCAAGTTCTTCGCCTTGCTCTTATAAAAGCCCGTCGATCTGATCAATGCCTCCAGCTCAGCCGCCGTCGCCTTCGCCATGGCTTGAGATGTTGGATATCGCTTGAATAGGGTCGGCGTCACCTGATTCACCCGTTGGTCTGTGCACTGCGCCGATAGAATCGTAGCAACCAGTAACTCCCACGGAGAACGATGCGTCAATTCCACCATAGCCACCGGCATGGCGTGAAGGAGACTCATGGCAATCTGTGCTGGACGGTCGAGAACAGACGGGGCTCTCATGCGGGTGGCTTTCTTCATGACGGCCCGATTGTGCAGAGGTTACCGACGAGATGCAAGCACCAGCGCGTCATCCTGCAGCGGCAGGCCGGCAGTCTGATGTTCGCCGATCGGCAGCGCTCTCACATGCGCTTCCAGTCGGGCAAGGAGAGGGCGAAGTGTAGTGGGCTGGAGTGCGGAAATGCCGATGGCTCCGTACCGTCGGCAGAACAACTCGATGCTCGATGGGGACATCTGGTCACACTTATTCAGCACGAGTAATCTCGGGATCGCATTCAACTGCAAGTCCTCAAGAATGGCGACAACGGCCGTAATCTGAATGTCGATGTCTGCGGCGCTGCCATCGACAATATGCAGCAGGAGATCAGCTTCTCGCAGTTCTTCGAGCGTCGTCCGAAAGGCGCCGACCAGTTCTTGCGGAAGATCCCGAATAAACCCTACCGTATCGGTGATGATGACTTCGCGATCCTCCGGGAACCGTAGGCGTCGGCTCGTCGTGTCCAGAGTTTCGAACAATCTGTTTTGAGACGATACCTGACTGTTCGTCAGGACGTTGAGCAATGTCGACTTGCCGGCGTTCGTATAGCCCACGAGAGAAACGACGCTGAGTCCGTGCCGATCTCGCCTGGACCGACGTTGGTCTTGCCGGCGTCCAAACTGTATCAGCTCCCGTTCTAAATGCGTGATACGGTCGCGCACACGGCGGCGATCGGTTTCCAGTTTGGTTTCGCCCGGCCCACGAGTGCCGATCCCGCCACCAAGGCGTGAAAGTTGGGTGCCTTTTCCAGACAATCGGGGAAGCAGGTACCGTAACTGCGCGAGCTCCACCTGTACTTTGCCTTCACGACTGTGGGCTCGGCGGGCAAAGATATCCAGGATCAGTTGCGTTCGGTCGATCACTTTGATATCAGTCATCTCTGAAATGGCTCGCAGCTGAGCCGGTGACAACGTTTGATCAAAGATCACCATGTCGGCACCCCGATGGAGCGTCTGAATCAGAACATCCTTCATCTTGCCGCTTCCCAAGAGATACCGCTGATGCCCGTCCGGCGTTCGTTGTACGATACGATCGATCACTGTGACATCGGCTGAGGTTGCCAGCTCCGCCAATTCGGCTAAACGTTCTTCCTGCTCGGACCGACTTTTGACAGAGGCGCTGACGAGTATCGCCGATTCCTTCCCGCTCTCGACCGCATAGTGAGCTCTGACCTGCTGAAGGTCTGCATCGAGCTCTTCGATGAACTGGTCGAACATCATCGTGAGATTGTGGAAAGGGACAGCCTTAAGCACTTTGAACAATTGCCCAGTCGAATTAGGTGCCAGTAGATGAGCGACATACAGATCGCCCAATCGGCCATCCTCGGCAACGGAGAGGAGGCCGATGAGATCAAGCCGCAAGAAGGCGAGGTCGGTGAGCACCTCTTGATTTAAGGGCTGATCGTGCAGTTGCGTACGAATGAACCTCAACCCACGGAGCGATCGCGAACCCGTACGGAACAAGGTCAGCGTTGTGGAAGACAACGTCAAGTCCGTGCCCACAACCACTTCCTGAACTTGCCCACGCCTGGTCAACAGCACGCCGATCGGGCGACGGAGCTCAATGGTCAGCTGGGCCATGGCCTTTGCAAGCTCCGGGGAAATGACCTTGTCGGGTGAGACACGGCGTCGGTAGAGTCGCTCGACCGATGCGACTTGGCTGGTACGCAGTCCTGTGATCTGACCTCGGATGTCAGGAATGGGCCTTCTCCTCATCCCCCAGAGAAACCGATAGATGCCCGGTTTTCTTCATGAATCGTCACGAATCTCTCAGCCGGGCTGATATCGAGGTCCGAATGTGGTCGTTCTCCGTTCATCAGCAACTGGCGCCCCGCTGAGGCAATCATGGCAGCGTTGTCGGTGCAATACTCAATAGGCGGCAACGACAGGCGAATGCCTTCATGTGCCGCGCGCTCGCTCAGTACGGTTCTCAACCGTGAATTAGCTGAGACCCCTCCCACGACGGCAAGCGCAGCCAGGTTCGACTGCTTGAGGGCAGCGAAGGCTTTCGCGGCCAAGACCTGCACAATAGCCTCTTGGTAGCCAGCCGCTAAGTCGGCGGCCTGTTGAGGTCGCAGAGAACCATCCAGCTCTCGTAACTTATACAACAACGCCGTCTTCAGCCCACTGAAGCTGAATTCAAGACTGCTCTTTGCCCGGTGAAATCGAGGAAATCGAATGGCCTGCGAATCACCGGAAGCTGCGATTCGATCAATGGCCGGTCCACCTGGATACCCCAGGCCAAGCATCTGGGCTCCTTTGTCGAACGCCTCACCGGCGGCATCGTCGCGAGTGCGCCCCAGCAAGGTACACCGACCACCGACTTCATGACGATAGAGATGGGTGTGGCCGCCCGATACAACCAGCACAATGCAGGGCAGGGGGAACATCGGATCGGTAAGCCATGCAGAGGCGATGTGACCCTGCAAGTGATTGACCCCGATGATGGGAATACCCAAGCCGTAGCTCAAGGCTTTGGCGTAATTGACTCCCACCAAAAGCGCCCCAGCCAATCCCGGTCCCTGGGTAACGGCCACGGCAGCGAGAGTATGTTTCGAGACTTGGGCGGTCGCCAAGGCTTCTTCGACGACCATGTTGATCTTTCCAAGGTGAGCTCGTGCGGCTAATTCTGGAACGACGCCACCGAACTTTTCATGGACGGTCCCTTGTGAAGACACGACGTTGGAAAGCACCGCTCCTTCACGACTAAGTACGGCTGCAGCCGTTTCATCGCATGAAGACTCGATTCCAAGAACCGGGCCCGGACGCCATTGAGCCCCTGGTTGAAATTCGGACTGATCGGGGGAGCACCACATCTCGTTACGAATGAGCCCGCTGGCATTGAATAACAAAACGGCCCCTGCAGCAATCAGCCACAGAGGCCGCTAACGATTGCATGGCGATTTTGACGATCACAGGGGTACTATACTCCGGCCATTGCCTCCTGCTCGATGAAGGCCGGAGCTCCGTCCCGAAGAACCACTTTCACCTTGCGGCTTTCTTTGAAACGCCCTCTGATGAGCTCGTCAGAGAGCGGGTCACCGATGGCACGTTGGATAGCCCGCCGCATTGGCCTCGCTCCGTACAACGGCTCATAGCCCTCTTTGATGAGCCATTGTTTGACTTCGTCGTCGACCTCAATCTCAAGCCCTTTATCCAATAGGCGGAGGTTCAACTCACGGAGCAGGATATCCAAGATGCTATACAGCTGCTCTTTTTCCAATTGATGGAAAATCACGATTTCATCGATCCGATTCAGGAACTCCGGACTGAACGACTTCCGAAGCTCTCCGAGCACTTCTTCCTTCTTGCGACGTGCCGCTTCCCCTTCTGTGCTCTGGAAACCAAGGGAAACACCCTTCTGAATCATTTTTGTCCCGATATTGGACGTCATAATGACCACGGTATTCTTAAAGTCGATCTTTCGCCCGAGACTATCAGTCAACACACCATCGTCTAATACTTGAAGCAGAACATTGAACACATCAGGATGTGCCTTCTCGATCTCATCGAACAATACGACGGAATAAGGCCGACGGCGGACCTTTTCGGTCAACTGTCCCCCCTCTTCATAGCCCACATAGCCGGGAGGGGCTCCAAAGAGCCGAGAACTCGTAAATTTCTCCTGATACTCGGACATATCGACACGAATCAGCGCATCCTCGCTGTTGAACAGAAACTCTGCCAATGTCCTGGCCAGTTCTGTCTTGCCCACGCCCGTCGGCCCCAAGAAAATGAACGAGCCGATCGGTTTTCGAGCTTCCTTCAAGCCGGCACGAGATCGACGGATGGCGCGGGCAACCGCGGAGATCGCCTCATTTTGACCGACGACTCGTTTATGGAGAAACTCTTCCATGCGCAGGAGCTTATTGGACTCTTCCTCCTCCAGCTTAAAGAGCGGAATACCGGTCATCTTTGAGACAACATAGGCGACATCCTCTTTACTGATCACGGGCTTGTTCTTTTCCTGATTCTTTTTCCATTCTCGCTTGGATTCGTCAAGCAGCTTGCGCAATCGCTCTTCTTCTTCACGATGCCGTACGGCCTCCTCAAAATTCTGCATGGATATTGAGAGTTCCTTCTCTCGCGAAACCTTCTTCAGCTCTTGCTCCATCGCTTTCAATTCAGAAGGGAGGGCATAGGTTTGGAGCTTGGCACGCGAACCGGTTTCGTCGATCAAATCGATCGCCTTGTCCGGAAGGAATCGATCGGTGATGTAGCGATCCGATAACTTGACGGCCTCAACAATGGCGTCTTCCGTGATTTCCACTCCGTGATGTTCTTCGTATCGGTCCCGAAGCCCTTGGATGATGCGGACAGTTTCGTCGAGATTGGGCGGCTGAACGTGGATGGGCTGGAATCGCCGTTTCAACGCACCATCTTTTTCAATATGCTTTCGGTACTCATCCAACGTCGTGGCCCCGATACACTGGATCTCGCCGCGCGACAAGGCCGGCTTCAACATATTGGAGGCGTCGATGGATCCCTCCGCGGCTCCTGCTCCGACCAGCGTATGGAGCTCATCGATGAAAATAATGATATTGCCGGCTTGGACGATCTCCTTCATCACGACTTTGAGACGCTCTTCGAACTGCCCGCGGTACTTGGTACCGGCAACGAGAGAACCCAGATCTAAGGCAATGACTCGACGAGAGAGTAGATTGTCTGGAACTTCAGATTGAATAATGCGCTGCGCGAGCCCTTCGACGATGGCGGTTTTTCCGACACCGGATTCGCCGATCAGCACAGGGTTATTCTTGCTC
>JBKKBQ010000309.1:0-6861 GCA_046714015.1 Nitrospira sp. | reverse complement strand
CCTCAGATCGATTACGCGCAAGTGAAAGCTGCTCCCGAATCGTACAACGGACAGTCGGTGACATTCGGTGGGAAAGTGCTGGGAGCACGCCGGCTCAAAGAGGGAACCAGAATTGAGGTCCTCCAATTGCCTTTGACGGCCTCTCTTCAACCAACGATGGACCTCGGCAAGTCCCAAGGCCGATTCGTGGCCCTACAGAAAGAATTCCTCGACCCTGCGACGGTGCCGCCTGGTACGTTTCTCACCGTAACCGGCGAGATGGCCGGTACCGTCACCCTACCGCTCGATGAAACGGAATACACCTACCCACTCGTGCGCATCACCAATCTGCGTGTATGGACGGAGGATGATCAGCAACCACCTCGCATTCGCCGGCCCTTCGGCTCCTATTGGGATCCTTATTGGTCCCCATACGGGCACCCCTGGTTCTATTAATACGCGAAACGCGCGAGACTCCTTATCACTCTCTCGACTCTCGACATCTCCAATACTGCAGCAGCACTCGACGGCATGACATCATGACCATTAGACTTGGTACGCCTGATTGTATACAATTCCTCGAGCCGGCGTCGCCGGAAACGAAACTGGTTTGTCGGCCCACACATGATGTGGCGTCCACCATGGACTATTTCTGAGGCTCGCAGTCCCGAAAGAACATGATGAAGAGAAATAACCGAATCGTGGAAGGAAAACTATCCAACCTCAGTTCATCGATTGTTGCCACACTGAAGGAACAGATCATTCACTGGCGCTACCCGCCCGAACATCGGTTGA
This sequence comes from Nitrospira sp., assembly GCA_046714015.1. Taxonomy (GTDB): domain Bacteria; phylum Nitrospirota; class Nitrospiria; order Nitrospirales; family Nitrospiraceae; genus Nitrospira_D. Next base: position 6,087 of record JBKKBQ010000309.1, on the reverse strand, counting down.
CCGAAGCCGAACTCTGCAAGACATTCAACGTGAGTCGGAGCCCGGTGCGGGAAGCGCTCCGCATACTGGCGACTGAGGGGTTCGTAAAAAAATTACCTAATCGGGCCTTCGTCGTCAGACAGTACAATATCGACGAGATCGAGGAACTGTATGAGGTTCGCTTAGCGTTAGAACTGTATGCCGTCGAATGCTTGGCGAGAAGGGGGCCGCTCAACAAGAATGATAAGGAAGACTTGGTGAAGCTGAAGCAAACATGGAACGGGTTGCTGAACGGCTCCTCTCATAAGAGAGCCGACGAACTGGCCAAACTCGATACCCTTTTTCACGAGACGCTCGCCCATGCCGCGGGAAACAAGACGCTCTTGCGGCACCTTCGCGCCATCAACGAGCGGTTGATGGTGTTTCGCATGATCGATTTCGACAAGGCGGATCGCGCGGAAAGCACCTGCCGCCAACATCTGGAGATCATGAAATTCATCGCAGCCAAGGATCCGTCCGGCGCGCGTGCCGCGATGCAGCGGAATATCGACGAAGGACGGAACAACGTTCACACAACGATCAAGGATGCATTGGCCAGAGCCTATTCAATGAGAGCGTAACGACCGCCCTGTCGGTTCATCGGGCGATGGAGTGTCCATCGTGCGGTTCCAGGCCCTTTCGGTCGGCATTCAGGTACCACCCCATCCTTTCAGCGGAACCGTGCAAAGTGTGTTCCGCCAGGCCTGCAATGTGAGGCTTACGTCTCACAGGCTGCTGACGCTGCTTCATTCCGAGAAAGACAACGTTCCGCACGGTATTCGCTTGAATACCTCGTCTCAGCCTGTCTTCCAGGACCTCTTCCGAGTCGGACAATCGGTCGCCTGTCGAGGAGGCATCCTCCGCATCGACGGACCTGAGTTTTCCATCGATCTGCGAACCGCACGCCTTTGGCACATCGACCTCAAAGGGTTGCACATCGATCTCCGTCGATGCGACCAAGCTCAGGCCTGGGCAATGGCTTGGTCGAAATTGACCACAGATCACCGGAAGAGTGGTCTATCGGGAATCATGGAAGGCTTTTCTCCATCGGAGCGACCACCCGCCCCCTCAGAGGTCCTTCTGCAACAATCGGCCCACGCGGTTCCTGCTCTCCTGCAAGCGACGAGAAACTTTCAGGTTGAAGATGCCGGAACGTGCATCAGACTACTGATTGGGCTGGGACCTGGCTTGACTCCCTCGGGCGATGATTTCCTCGTGGGCTACTTGGCCGGGTTATGGTCCACGGCGGCTAACAGCTCATCGCGAACGCAATTCCTTGCCGCTCTTGATGCTGAAATATCCGAAACAGCACGAAACACCAATGAGATCAGCTGCGCCTATCTCCGATCCGCAGCCAAGGGCCATGTCTCCGAACCTATCGCGAAGTTGGCGCAGCAGCTGAACCAGGCGAACAATATCGGCAACGTCAGGGCAGCCACACAAGCCGCTCTACAAGTCGGCCATACGTCCGGCGCGGACGGGGTGTTGGGGCTGCTGTTGGGCTGCCTGGCGTGGCAGAGCCTGGCTCCTCATCTTCTTTATCCGTCTGTTTTCGTCGATCGATTCATCCGCCATGAAATGCGGCGCGGTCTTCGAGCTGATGGGTCGAGCACCCTGTTTTGCTCTTGACATTGTATACAATATTGTGTTCCATTTGGGACCATTAATCTCACCTAGGATCGCACATGGCCAGGGCGACAAAAATAATCCGGAACTTCTACCGTGATTCCGTCTCCCTGATGCAGCTTTCCTCTACGATCGCCAAGCTGCCCGGCGTGGAACAAGCCTCTGCTGTGATGGCCTCCGCCAATAACATCAGTCTCCTCCAAGAGGCCGGCTTACTGACCGAATCGGTTGAAGCCTCTGCTAACGATCTGCTGATCGCGCTTCAAGGAGAAACCGAGGCCCTGGAATCGGCACTCACCGCGACAGAATCCGCGCTGAAGCAACCTTCCCCTTCGTCGAGCGGCAATGGCAAATCACGCGACATGTCTCCCCGCAGCATCGAGATGGGACTCGGAAGCTTCGTCGGCGCAAACCTCGCCTTGATCTCCACGCCCGGCGAGTACGCTGCGACAGAGGCTTTCAAGGCGTTGAGTCTCGGCCTCAACGTCATGCTCTTTAGCGACAACGTCGAGCTCAAGGACGAGATCGCGCTGAAACGGTTCGCTCAGGAACGTGATCTCATTGTCATGGGCCCGGACTGCGGAACCGCCATTATCAACGGCGTCCCGCTTGCGTTCGCGAATGTGGTGCGTCGCGGGGTCATCGGTGTCGTCGGCGCGTCCGGCACCGGCCTCCAACAGGTGACCTGCCTGGTCGACCGATGGGGCGGCGGCATCTCGCAGGCGATCGGAACCGGCGGACACGATCTGCACCGCGATGTCGGCGGTATTTCCATGCTGCAGGGCCTCAAGGCGCTCGCAGCCGATCCCTCCACCTCCGTGATTGTGCTGATTTCCAAACCTCCGGCGCCGGAAGTAGCCGGCAAGGTACTGGAGGCAGCCGCCGTCGCAGGCAAGGCGGTGGTCGTCAATTTTCTTGGCGCCGATCCCGATCGGGTGAGACGCGAGAATATTTACCCAGCGCTGACGCTCGAGGATGCAGCGGCGGCGGCGGTGGCGCTCGCCGAGGGAAAAACTCCCGAACCGAGGAGCGCGGGTGTGGTCGCTCACTCCATCACGCCTCTTGCTCCGCAACAGCGATACATTCGGGGCCTCTACAGCGGCGGCACCTTTTGCTACGAGGCGTCGCTCCTTCTGAAGAAAGGACTGGGGCAGATCAATTCCAACACGCCGGTGGAGCCAGGGGATCGCTTGAGCGATGTCTGGACCAGTCGAACGCACACGGTCATTGATCTGGGCGACGATCTCTTCACTCGTGGCCGCCCCCATCCCATGATCGACCACCGGCTCCGAAATGAGCGGCTGATCAAGGAAGCAAACGATCCCGAGGTGGCGGTGATCCTGCTGGATGTGGTCCTTGGCTACGGATCTCACCAGGATCCTGCCGCTGAGATGGTCCCGGTGATTCGGAAGGCGCGCGATCTCGCCACCAAAGCAGGCAGACACCTGGTCATCATGGGATTCGTCTGCGGCACAGCAGCGGACCCTCAGAATCTGTCCAAGCAGGAAACGGCTCTTCGAGAGGTCGGAGTCACGCTGGCGGAGAGCAACGCTCAGGCTGTGCGCATGGCTGCCTCTGTCGTCCGGAAGGCTGACGTCGTCGGAGGACGATTATGATACAGGCCCTGTTTCAGGAGAAGCTCCAGGTCTTGAATGTCGGCCTGTCTTCCTTCGCCGATTCCATCACGAGGGCGGGCGGCTCTGTGCTCCAGATTGAATGGGCCCCGCCCGCTCAGGGGCAGCAGGAGGTCTGTCGCGCTTTGGCCCGATTGGTCAATCTGCTTTCCATTGATAGCGCCAACCAGACAGCCTTCGATGCCTATCAATCAGCCCAACCTGTGTTAAAAGGCGTAGGGACCGCCGGTCAGGTGATGCCCAACGTAGCCGAGCGGATGATCCTGCACGGTGGTCCTCCCATTGCGTGGAAGGATATGTGCGGGCCCATGAAGGGAGCCATCGTCGGAGCGATTCTCTATGAGGGCTGGGCGGAGAATCTCGCCAAGGCGGAGACCATGGCTTCCGGCGGTGAAATCGCGTTCGAGCCTTGCCACCACCACAATGCCGTCGGACCGATGGCCGGGATCATCAGCCCATCCATGCCGGTCTGGATGGTGACCAATACAACCAACGGAAATCAGGCGTTCTGCAACTTTAACGAGGGCCTCGGCAAGGCGCTCAGGTTCGGCGCCAATGGCCCGGACGTGATCACCCGTCTCAAATGGATGGGGCAGGTACTCGCACCAGCCCTTGGAGCCGCCCTTAAACTCATAGGCGGGGTAGACCTCAAGCCCATGATGGCGCAGGCCCTGCACATGGGCGACGAAGTGCATAATCGTAACGCCGCTGCCTCCTCGCTGTTCTTGAAGCGCCTCATTTCAGCATTGTTGAAGACTCGCATCCCCGCTGCCGACATGGCGGCGGTCGTCGAGTTCATCGCCGGCAACGACCACTTCTTCTTAAATCTGTCCATGGCATCTTGCAAAGCGATGCTCGACGCAGCTCATGGCATTCCGGGCAGCAGTATGGTCACAGCCATGGCCCGCAACGGAGTCGAGTTCGGTATCAGGGTCAGCGGCACTGGTAACCGGTGGTTTACGGCCCCAGCCCCAGTCGTGGATGGCCTGTTCTTCCCCGGCTATACCACGGCCGACGCAGCACCTGATTTAGGAGATAGTGCCATCACCGAAACCGCCGGTGTCGGCGGGTTCGCCATGGCCGCGTCTCCGGCCATCGTCAAGTTCGTCGGCGGTACGCCGCAGGACGCGATCGACAACACCATGGCCATGACGCATATCACCGTCGGCCGCAACAATGCCTTCACTCTGCCGGCGCTGAACTTTGCCGGCTCACCGGCCGGCATCGATATCCGGAAGGTCGTCGATACCGGCATTCAACCGATCATCAATACAGGGATCGCCCATCGCGAGGCAGGGGTCGGACAAATCGGAGCCGGCATTACGCGCGCCCCCCTGGCCTGTTTTACGCAAGCGGTGTCCGCGCTCGCGCACTCAATAGGCAGCAGTCAGTGAACGAGAGGATGTAGCCGATGAGCCCCACGAACAAACTTGCCGTCGTCGCTGTCGGAGGCAACGCGTTGATCCGCGACAAAGCTCACGAATCGATTCCCGATCAAAGTCGAGAGGCGGTGATTACGACACATCACATCGCGGAAATGATCGCAGCCGGGTGGAATGTCGTGATCACCCATGGGACAGGCCCACAAGTTGGGTTCATCATGCGCCGTTCCGAGCTGGCGCTGGAGGAAGTCCCTCCCGTGCCGATGGATTATGCCGATGCCGACCTGCAGGGCGGCATCGGGTACATGTTCCTCAAAGCCCTCTACAACGAATTTCGCAAGCAGAAGATCGAGCGGAAGGCGGTGGCCATCATCACACAGACCTTGGTGGACCGAAACGATCCGGCATTTGCCGATCCCTCCAAACCGATCGGATCGCACATGGACGAAGAGACGGCACAGCGACTTGCCCGTCGCCAGGGATGGATCGTCAAGGACGATGCAGGGCGCGGGTGGCGACGGGTTGTGCCGTCGCCGCAGCCGAAGACCATCGTCGAGTTGGCGGCCATCAACCTCTTAGCTCGGGCGGGATTCGTCGTCATCGCCTGCGGCGGCGGTGGGATTCCCGTGGTTCAAGACGAGGAAGGGAACCTGATCGGCGTCGAAGCCGTCATCGACAAGGACTTGGCGTCAAGCCTGCTGGCTCGCGGTATCGGGGCAGACTTGTTGCTGGTCTCTACGGGGGTTGAGAAGGTGGCCATCAACTTCAATAAGCCCGACCGGCGATGGCTGGACCGTATGACCGTGGCTGAAGCGAAGAAACATTACGCGGACGATCAATTCGACCGAGGCAGCATGGGACCGAAGATTCAGGCGGTGATCGAATTCATAGAAGGGGGTGGGCAGACCGGATTGATCACCAATCCCGAGAATATCGGTCGCGCCCTGGCCGGCGAAACAGGAACGTTCATTGTGAAATAATGTGTCTAGCAGCACACATTTTACCTTGAGGGAGGACTTATGTCCGAATCACGCAAACTGACAAGACGCCAAGTGCTGAAAGGAACCGCAGCTGCCGGGGCGCTGGGTATGCTGGGCAATTTGGAGTGGATCGGCCAAGCCTGGGGCGCCTCCGACAAGGTGAAGATGGGCTTCATCTTTGTGGGGCCACGAGACGACTATGGATACAATCAAGCGCATTTTGAAGGGAAAGCGGCGGTCGCCAAGCTTGATTGGGTGAAAGCCTTTGATGAAGAAAAGGTGCCCGAAACCATCGAAGTCCAGAAAACCATGGAAAGCATGGCCAAGCTGGACGGAGCGCAAGTGTTGTTTCCCACCTCCTTCGGGTATTTCGATCCCCATATTCTCAAGGTCGCGCCCCAATTTCCCAACATCCAGTTTCTGCATTGCGGCGGGCTGTACCAAGAA
>JBKKBQ010000308.1:0-14240 GCA_046714015.1 Nitrospira sp. | reverse complement strand
AAACAAGAGGATGTCGGCGTGCAGTTCAAGTACAAGAAAAAGGTCAAAGAAGTGTTCATGCCGGAATACGAAATCGAGAAGAACGTCTGGGTTCTTCGAGCAACTCCGGACCTTCTCGACCAAGTCTACAGCGATAAAGACCAGGAGTTTCGTGATGCCAAAGGGAAACCCATCTGGACGAACAAGAAAGACGTGCCCTATGTGGCGTATTCCGGCAAGTGTCCACATCTAGGATGTGGATTCAAGTGGCGACAGCATAAGACGCTAGGACAAGTGTTTCTCTGTCCTTGTCACTTGAGTATCTACGGTGCTTCCGGAAAAGTGCTTGATGGCCCGGCCCCACGTGGCCTTGACGCATTACCTGTGAGGGTATCTGCCGGTGGAGAGGTCGAGGTCATCGATATGGAGTTTAAAGCCGGTACGAAGTCGCAAATTCGAATTGTGTGATTGTGTGAAAGTTAGCGGCATGAACATCAAGCAATCAGCCCCAACGACGGCTCACACTCCACACCCGCCGACCGCGGTCGAAAAGCTTGTGGCCTTCCTTGACGAACGTGTCGGTCTCAAGGAAATGCAGGCCAAGATGCTCAACGAACCGATCCCCGGTGGCTCTCGTTGGGCCTACGTGTTCGGGTCCGTTCTGTTGTTTATCTTTGCCATGCAGGCGGTCACGGGCACGTTGCTCATGTTCTATTATGTGCCGACGGCCGACCACGCCTATGACAGTACGCAATATATCATCCACGAAGTCGATTATGGGTGGTTTCTGCTGAGTTACCATTTCTGGGGATCCAGTGCGATGGTCGTCTGTGTCTTCGCGCACATGTCCCAAGTATTTCTCTGGGGGGCCTATAAGAAACCACGAGAATTGCTGTGGCTTGTCGGCCTTGCTCTGTTTGGCATCGTGATTACGTTCGGCTTTACCGGCTACCTCCTGCCCTGGGATCAACGGGCGTTCTGGGCGACGCTGGTGGGTGTAGAAATCTTGGATAAGGAGCCGCTCGTCGGTGATTTCATCGCGCGGTTTCTGAAGGGGGGGCCGACTCCTGGTCAGACGACCTTGAGCCGATTTTTCGTGCTCCATGTAATGATTCTTCCGGCAGCACTCATGGCGTTGGCCGGCCTGCATATTTTTTTGTTTCGGGTCGCGGCTCCTGCCGGGCCGTTCAAGGGGACCGTCGAGGAGATCAAGGCGAAGACCGATTATTTCTTTCCTCGTCAGATTTGGAAAGACATTGTCGGGATGGCCTTCGTGTTTGTCGGGATCTGCGCCTTAGCGCTCTGGGAACCCGTTGTCTTATTGGACAAGGCCACGCCGGATCCTGGGGACTATCATCCCGAACCGGAATGGTATTTCCTCTTCTACTTTCAGTTGCTGAGGTTGAAGCTGTTTGCCGGCCAGTTCGGTCAATTTTTGGGGGCTGTTGCGTTACCGGTCGCCTTCATGGTATTGCTCGTCGCGCTTCCGTTCATGGACAAGGACCCTGAGCGGAATATTTTTAAGAGGCCGATCGCTCTCATCAGCTGGATTGCGATCATGGTGGTGATCGTCTTGTTCACGGTGGCGGCAGTCATTAACCGTGAGTTCCTGGATTAGTCGATTAAGTGTATGGTTGAAGAACGCGAATCGATGTCTCCGACGAAGATAGGGTTCGGCATCCTTTGGCCAGCCTGCTGGACGGGTATTCCCATCAAGGCCGTGATTGCTGTCATTGTTATGACGATGGGATTAGTGCATTTCGAAGGGCGGTTTGGACTCGCATTTTTGATGCTCCTCGCCAGCCCAGTCACAGTCTTTGCCGCTCCGATCATTATGGCCATTTTCGAAACACACTTTGGTGAGGGCATTGGTCTCCCCCTCCTCTTTGGGGCCTCGATTCCCATCGACATCTGGGCGTTGGGAGTCGTAGGCCAAACGTTTTTCCTGGAGCGCCTTCGAAAAGAACCACTGCATGATGGGTTGGGTTTTGCGATTTGGTGGAGAGCGGCACTCATAGGAGCCTTCTTTCTCCCCCTCCTCTGGTGGACTGTCAGCCATGTGACGGAGGTCGCCATTACAGCGTCACACTCGATGGCTGAAATCGAAAGTATGCGGCACATCTTCGGCACAGGTCTTCCGGTCGCGGAGCGTATTGGGCTTGAGTTGACGATTTGGGGATCGATCTCCTTTACGATTCTCATGGTCTTAGCTGTGATCGGGGTGTCCATCCTCGGACAATTAATTCGGCGTATGGCAGAAAACTCCCGTCCGGCGTCTGAAAATTATCAGGGGCTCATTACCCGCTGGGATTTGATGCGTGTACCGACCGACCAAGGGTTGTTGTTGACTTCACTGACGGGAGCGGGTGTGGTCCTGGCGCTGGTGTTTTGGACCATCCTTCCGGTGACGACTCCGCATCCTCATGAGTGCTGTAAGAAGCCTGAGGTGCAGGCCGAACCGGTATTCAAACCGGCGGAGGCATTGAACAAGAACGCCCAACGTCTTGCATCACTGACGGCGCAGGTTGAGGCGATGGAACAACAAAAAGAAAAGGGCAAGGGGAAGGCCGATGGTGGAACGGCCAAGGATTCCTCTGCCAAGACGAAACCGTAACTTGCGAGGTGATGAGGTGAGTGTCATACAACAAGGGGTTAGCATGATTCAACGGGCTCTCCGGGCCGTCGGAAGTCACGGCGGATGGCTCGCAGGTCTCTTGTTGGCGGCGGGCTGGCTCGCACTTCCTTCAGTCGGGATCGCAGCAGAGGGAACTGCGGCTGGCCCGACGGAGTATCGCGACATTTCCTACGTCGGCAGTCGAAATGTCATCTGGGTCGTCGCGCAGCTGCACCTCCTGCTGGCCGGGTTCGTCCTAGGCGTGCCGATCTTCGCATGGCTCTGCGAAATCATCGCGTGGAGGGGAGGCGAAAAGCGTTACGACAAGCTCGCGAAAGAGTTTACAAAACTCCTGACCTCGGCCTATGCGACCACCGCGCTCTTCGGCGGGATTCTGTTGTTTCTCTTGGTGGCGTTCTACCCCAAGCTCATGAATTATTTGACGGATGTTTTCTTTCCGTCCTTTTTAGTTTATTGCCTCCTGTTCCTGCTCGAAACCGCTACGCTCTATCTGTATTGGTATGGGTGGGACGCCATGCAGGATGGCAGGAAGAAGACGTTGCATGTGTTTCTGGGGTTCTTGCTGAACTTCTTCGCCTTGTTCATCATGATTGTGCCCAATGCCTGGGCCACGTTCCAAGCCAGCCCAGTGGTGATTTCGGAAGGCACGGCGATTGAGCGGGCCTGGGCCGCAACTTGGAATCCCACCTGGTGGCCGATCAATGTCCATCGGCTCATCGCCAATGTGGTGCTTGGCGGATACATTTGTGGAGCCTATGCCGGAGTCCGGTACCTGTCGGTCAAGAGCACGGAGGATCGGGAACATTACGATTGGATGGGCTATGTCGGCAACTTTATCGGCGTGTTCGGCCTGTTGGCCCTCCCGTTTGCCGGCTACTGGCTCATGCGGGAAATCTACCAGTACAACCAGCAGATGGGCATTACCCTGATGGGAGGATTCTTGTCCTGGCTATTCATCATCCAGGCCATGCTGATCGGGGTCCTGTTCCTCGGTTCGAACTATTACTTCTGGCTGGGGATTACCTATCGCATTCCCGGATCAGAAGCAAAATATCGGCGAGCCATGTTGCTGATGCTGATCAGCTTGCTGTTCTGTCTCGCTGTCTGGATGACGCCGCACTCGCTCGTCGCCAGCATCGAAGAGGCCCAGAAAATGGGAGGGGCTCATCACCCGCTGCTCGGTGTCTTGGGGGTCATGTCAGCCAAAATGACGGTGGCGAATCTCATGATTCTGATTACGTTCATGAGTTTCGTCATGTATTGGCGCGCGGGGAAACAAGAAACAGCCGGCTGGGCGAAGCTGGCGAGGGCGGTCATGGGCGCGGTGTTGGTGCTGGCCAGCCTGGTTGTGATTGTCCTTGGTGTCTGGGGGTACTTTGTGCCGGCCATCGTCCGCATCAATTATTTCTCCACGTCCCAGGTACTGATCGTCATCTTCGTCATTCTCACGATCGCGCCGTTGACGGCGCTGTTGCTCAAGAGTGCCAGGACGACCACCGAGATGGTGTGGGGCAGCATGCCTCCACGTGCCGGGTATTCCTTGGTCCTCAATGCCGTCATGGTCATTCTTCTGATGACGCTGATGGGCTACGCGCGGTCCTCGTCCCGCGTCCACTGGCATGTGTATGGGGTGATGCGTGATACGTCGCCCTATGCCTATTCGCCGGCTCTTGGCAGCGCCTCGCTGATCATGGCACTATGCACATTTTTCTTCTGCATCCTCGTGGCCTTTATCTTCTGGGTGGCCACGATGGGCGATAAATACAAGGCTGTGCCAGGACCAGGGAAGGGAGAGCTGCCGCATGGTATTCCAGCCATGGCCGGAGGAGCTCCAGAGGAGCGGCAAAAGACGTGATGAGAGTTTTGGTGGTTACATGGTGAGTGTTAACTTAAAAACTCAGCACTCAGCACTCAGCACTTAACATTCGAGGGTCTATGAGTGAAGTCGCACAACTACAATTGATCGCACTTGGTATTGTCGGATTCGGGATACTGGTCCTTCTCTTCATCAAGGCCGTCTTCCTCCGAGTCACGGGATTCGTTGCCATCGTGCTCGGACTGTTTTCGCTGATGTCACTGGCCGTGCCACAGTTGGCGTCCCTGCCTCCGGCAGAAGAAAAAATCGATATCGCCGCTATCAAGACACCGACTGACATCGCCGCCATCGGGCAAACGGTCTTCTTCAGTAAAGGCCAATGTGCATTGTGCCATTCCATTGGCCCCAGCGAATCCGCTCGGTGTCCAGATTTGAAGGGGATCGGCGCAAAACTGAGCAAGGATTTCCTGTATGAAAGCCTGACGGATCCTCAGGCGTTTGTGTATCAGGACTATCGGCATGGAGGGGTGCCGAAGGAATATCCGGCCACGATGCCCGCTATTAACAAGAATCCGATCGGGCTCTCGAAGAATGAAATCTTGGCCGTCATTGCCTTTCTACAACAGATGAGTGGGGAGCCGATCTCTGTCACCACGTCGGAGCTCGAAATACCGGGTCGGGCCCAACCAGCCCCGGTCAAAGCAGCTGAATCTGCTCCAGTAGCTATTGCACAAGCGCACTAGGGAGGAACGATATGGGCGCGTTAGGGAAGCCGATCATACTCATGGTAGCCATGTATGCGTTCCTGAAGTTTGTATTACCCTACATCCCAGGCTCAGCGCCCCTTCCCTCCAGCCTGATTGTCCTCTATCTCCTGCTGACTGCATCCGGCATCGTGATCTTCGAAACCTTGAGCGGAGAATCAAAAGATGCCTTTTGGGGGCCAATGCAACGGTTCCTGACCGGAGAGAATATCGGAGGGTTGCAGGCACTTCGCTATGGGGTCCTGGTTCTGTTCCCATTGCTGGTGGGGTGGCAAACCTATGGGAGTACGGCGGTGAGCGACCTTCCTCCGACCGAAAGCCGAACCATTCACCCGGCCCCTCCTGGGGAATACACCGGCTTGTCGAACCCTGTTCCTAAGACTCCTGAAAATATTATGCAGGGGAAGGGGTTTTATGCAGCCTATTGTTCACCCTGCCATGGTGGAAACTTCGATGGGAAGGGACCGGCTGCTCGTGGATTTGTTCCCGCACCGGCCAATTTTGCCGACCCCACAACAATCGCCATGTTGCAGGAAAGCTATCTCTTCTGGCGGATCAAAAAGGGTGGCGTTGGTCTCCCGATTGAAGGTGCGCCATGGAAGTCGGCTATGCCTCGTTGGGAAGTGGAATTGCCGGATGAATGGATTTGGAAGATTATCATGGGCGAATATGACGGAGCCCATCAATCCCCACGAACTTGGGAATAAAGAGAGAGAGGGAGAAGCGCGGCGGGTAGCGATGTAGGCGTGTAGAGACAATGAGGACAGTATGAAACCGGGGATGCAAATGATGAAGCGGGTTCTACAGGGTGTCATGGCCATCATGGGGCTCATGGTTATCAGCGGTCCTGCTGTGACCTTGGCACAGGAAAGTGTGTCCGTTCGGGCGACGCTGATGACAGGTGGGTTGCCTCTTGATGATCCGAATGCAGCAGTCTGGAGCAGTGCGCCGCCTGCGACGTTTCCACTGTCGCCGCAAGTGCATTGGCAGAATCGCATCCAAGAAGTGACAGTCAAGGATGTTATCGTGCGCGCGTTGCATGACGGGAAACAAATGGCGGTGCTTGTCGAATATACCGATCCTACCCAGGATCCCGATGACGCAGCGGCGCTCGAGTTTATGGTCGGCGATAAGAAGGCGCATTTCGCGCACGGCCAGCCCATGTTGCAGGTTGAAGGCGGGCCGGTGAATATTTGGTTCTGGAAAAACAAGACGGCCAAGGCCGTGGACATGAGTGCGAAAGGCTTCGGGACATTGAAGCCGCAAGAACATCAGGACGTGAAAGCAAAGGGCGTCTATTCAAACGGGAAGTGGAAAGTCGTGTTTTCCCGGAATTTGTCGACCGGGCATGCTGAAGAGGATGTGCAAATTACGCCAGGACAATTCATCAGTATCGCCTTTGCTGTGTGGGACGGTCGAAAAGACGGCGCGGGAGACCTGGTCGAGAAAGGGTCGCAAAAGGCCATCTCATCGTGGTGGTATTTCCGAGCCGATGCCCCGCCGGATTATTCCGGCTATATGTACGCGGCGATCGCTGCTGCGTTGGCCTTGGGGTTTCAGTTTGTCCTGATCCGAAAACTCAAGAAAGGGCAGTGAGCATGAAGGCGGCACGGCTGGGTGTCATTGGACTGATGGTTGGAATAGTGGGGGGCGCGACTTTGCTCATAGGCGGGTGCGCAAACGAGCAAGAGAAGCGGGGGCACGAGCTCTATACGCACTATTGCAGTGACTGTCACGGTAAAAGCGGCAAGCAAAACGAAGGGTTTAATTGGTCGGCTATGCCGGATCCGAAACCGAAAGATTTGTCCAACAAATCTGAAATGGGCACGTTCAAGGACGAGGAGCTCTTCGCAACGATCTCACGTGACATGCTGGACACCAGTGAGGAAGGTGGAGATACGATCGGCGATGATGACTTTGCCGTACCCACCATGCCGACGTTCAAATATACGTTGTCCGAAGATGAAATCTGGGCGATCGTCGGACATGTGCGCACATTGCATGGGATGAAGATGGAGTTTAATGTCGCGGCACGCAAGACTTCCTTGGAAGAAGGACTGAAGACCGCACAGGCCAAGTTTGAACAGGCTAAGCAAGCCTATGAGGCGGCCGAGAAGAAAGCCAGCGACGAAGCGGAGCGGAAGAGTGAGCAGTTGAAGAAGGATGTGGACGTGGACGAATCTGCCTATGCGGCTGAACAGGCGGCGATGGGGCAAGCCAAGAAAGAGATGGATGTGGCCCAGGTTGCGCTGAACAACTTCTCCACGAGACCTGGCAAGGGGCTCAATATCGCCAGGCCGGATTTGACGGTCAAGCCCCCGGAAGTTGCGAAATTGGTCGATCGTGGGAAACAACTCTATGAAAATAAGTATGGCTGCAACGGTTGCCACACTCTTGCCGGTGAGGGTGGCAAGATTGGTCCTGTCTTGGATCGAGCGGGATTTCGGCTGAACGCGACCTGGATCTATCGCTGGCTGAAGAATCCACAGGCTATGGATGCGCACACACGCATGCCGGCATTGGGACTGAATGATGCGGATGCCAAGGCCGTGACCATGTACGTCGCGACGTTGCGTGCTCCAAAAGCGGAGCCGGTTGTTTTGAAGCCGGTGGAAAAGCCTTAGCAGGATGCTGAAAAAGTCCACCTGCGGCGTTCTCGCATCGCTCCGAGGCTCAACGTACCGAAGCGTACGCCCCGCCTCTTCGCTTGCTGCGGCCTTGCTGGACGGTCTTTTTGAGCATCCTGAAGTTATTGCGGCGGTAGCCTGCTAAGGCTCGTGATTTTGGATCCGTTGTCGGACAGCCTGCAACAACTGCTCCTCTGATCCAGAGAAACTCGGCAGGGTTCGAAGCAGGTGAGATCGAATGAGCTGATCGAGATCGGGGAGCGTCCGTATACCGAGTCGGTGGTACAAATAGATCACGAGCGAGTCGGAGAGTCCCGGAAGGGTGGTCCAGCTTTTGACCTCGGTCGGCAGCGGCGTTCTTAGCTCCTCATAGGCTCGGACGGTGCCGGTCTCTAGAAACTCCCTGATTTTGTCTGCTAGGTCCGTTCCGATCCCGTCGATCTCTTCAAGTTCCTGGCGGTCAGCCACGGTCGCGACATCTTCCTCGAGTGCAAACAACGCGTCCGCAGCCCCTCGATAGGCCCGTACTCGATATGGATTGGCTCGTTGAGATGACAGGAGATCGGCCATCGATCGGAAAAGTGCGGCCAGTCGTTGATTGTTCTCCTTCATACGCAGGACCTTGGAAATGTATTGTGCGGTTTCCTCGGTCGTTCTAGCAAGGGGCCCTTTGTTGACAAGGTGAATTCCTGTCCCATAGGATGACAGGCGTGCAGGATGCGATCCACATCCACGTGAACGGGCAGGCACGGACCTGGCGTAGTGGCGCAACGGTCGCCGATCTGTTGCAAGACCTGGACATACGAACAGAACGGGTGGCCGTGGAGCTGAATCTTGAAATCCTCGATCGTGCGACGTTTGATCAACGTCCGCTGAAAGATGGAGATCGAGTCGAGATTCTCGGGTTTATCGGCGGCGGATCTTTTTAAGAGGGTACTATGGCGGACGATCGGCTGATTATCGCTGGGCGTGAATTCAAGTCCCGCTTGTGGGTTGGAACGGGAAAATACAAAGACTTTGTCGAGACACAAAAGGCCATTGAAGCGTCCGGTGCTGATGTCGTGACGGTCGCGGTTCGTCGAGTGAATATCACCGATCGATCGAAAGACAATCTGCTCGATTACATCGACCCGAAGAAATACACGATTCTCCCCAACACGGCCGGATGCTATACCGTGGAAGACGCAGTTCGATATTCACGCTTAGCTCGTGCGGCCGGTATATCCGATTTGGTCAAGTTGGAAGTGCTCGGCGACGAGAAGACCTTGTTCCCCGATACGGCCGGTTTGATCGAAGCGGCCAAAATTCTCATTAAAGAAGGATTTATCGTCCTTCCTTACACGAATGACGACCCAATTGTCGCGAAGAAGCTCGTGGATATTGGATGCCCAGCCGTTATGCCATTAGCAGCGCCCATTGGATCCGGTCTCGGGATTCGTAATCCGTACAACCTGAAGATCATCATGGAAACCGTCAAGGTGCCGATCATCGTCGATGCCGGTGTCGGCACGGCGTCGGATGCGGCCTTGGCGATGGAATACGGGGCCGATGCGGTGCTCATGAATACGGCCATTGCCGGGGCGCAAAATCCACTGGCCATGGCGGAAGCGATGAGGTATGCGGTTCATGCCGGTCGTCTGGCGTACAAAGCCGGTCGCATTCCCAGGAAACTCTACGCGACGGCCAGCAGCCCGATCGAAGGAATGCTGTAGAACCATTTGCGAGTGTTGAGTGCTGGGTTCCGAGTTTGGTCGGCAAGAACAGGACGGGCAAAACGGTTTTGTGAGAGGCCCCCAATGCCCTCAACGCGCGATAGGTCAGTCTCAGTCTCCCACCGATGTCTTTGGTAAATTTTCGTCTGCTGCTCGTTACGGATCGTCATCAGCTTCACGATCGTCCCCTGTCAACGGTACTCAGTCAAGCAATCACGGCTGGTGTGCCGGCCATTCAACTTCGAGAACGGGATTTAGCGACAGGTGAGTTGCTGCCGCTGGCGCAGGAGATCCAGTCGATCACGACGTCGTGCGCCGTTCCGTTGATCGTCAATGATCGTGTCGATCTGATGATGGCGTTGAACTTGGACGGCGTGCATCTTCGTGCCGACAGTCTTCCGGTATCCGCGGTGCGTCGGCTCATCGGGCCCGATCGGTTGATCGGAATGTCCACGCATTCTGTTGACGAAGTTCGGCGAGCGAATCATGACGGAGCCGATTACATCGTATTCGGTCCGATTTTCGATACTCCGTCGAAGCGCTCGTTTGGCCCTCCGCTCGGCCTCGATGCCCTTGCCGATGTCTGTCGCGAATCGACGATTCCTGTTTTTGCCATCGGTGGCATCACGAGCGAACGTGTGCGCGAGGTTCGTCGAACCGGTGCTCACGGAATTGCCGTCATCGGCGCGCTGCTGACTCGTGATGACATCGGCGACGCTGTCCGAGAGTTCACACATGCTCTGGAAACGTGATACGGCGGTGCACGGCGGGGACGAGTCTTGCGCGAGATCGTCCGTTGGAGTTGACCACCCCTAGGTCGGGTGTTAGAATCCGACCACAAGCTTGATTCAAGCATGTTGCGAGCGATTCCTGTTGTGCCGAAATGGCGTCCAGCAAAGGTCAGCCCGGTCGGCTCCGGTCCCTCCGAGATTCCGTTAAGAAGATTACGACGCGGTTATCTGAGGGGAATGGGGATATGATTCACAAGAACGACGAACACGCGCGCGAGATCGACAAGCTTCGCGTTCAGATTCAGTCGATGGAGGAAGAAATCCGTCGGCTCTACCAGTCGCGCCACCAACTCGATCAAACCAATAAACAGAACGAAAAACTCGTGGCCACGCTGCAGGAAGCGAAGGCGCAGATCGAAGCGCTGCGTGCAGAGGTCGAAAAACTGACGGCGCCGCCGTCGGCCTATGCCATTTTTTCAAGTATGAACGAGGACGGAACGGGCAATGTCTATGTGTCGGGACGGAAAATGAAGGTCAGCCTTCATCCCTCGATTAAGCGTACCGAGTTACGGAAGGGCCGAGAAGTCGTTCTGAACGAGGCGCTCAACGTCATCGAAGTGAAGGGGTTTGATAGTCAGGGAGAGGTGGTTCGACTCAAAGACGTGCTGGAGGGGGGGCGGGCATTGGTCACGCTTCATTTTGATGAGGAGAAGGTGGCTGAGCTCGGCGATCCCCTGCTCGCCGAACGGCTGAGTGTGGGGGACCATCTGTTGTATGATCCCCGTTCCGGGTATGTCATTGAGAAGTTGCCGAAGTCCGAAGCAGAAGAGCTTGTGTTGGAAGAGGTCCCGGATGTCGACTATGAGCACATCGGCGGCCTCCAGAAAGAATTGGAACAGGTCCGTGATGCCGTCGAACTTCCGTTCCTGCATCCGCACGTATTCGCCGAGTATAAGCTCAGCGCACCGAAAGGGGTGCTGCTCTATGGGCCACCCGGTTGCGGGAAGACGCTGATCGCCAAAGCCGTCGCCAATTCGATCGCTAAGAAATTAGGCCATCGCGCGGGCAAAGAAATTCGAAGCTACTTTCTTCACGTGAAGGGCCCAGAATTGCTCAATAAATACGTCGGGGAGTCGGAGCGGCAGGTGCGTGAGGTATTTAAGAAGGCGAAGGAACGGGCCGACGACGGTCATCCGGTGATCGTCTTTTTCGATGAGATGGATGCCCTCTTCAGAACCCGTGGGACCGGTGTGTCTTCGGATATCGAGTCGACGATTGTTCCGCAGTTTCTCTCCGAGATCGATGGGGTCGAGCGATTGCGCAACGTCATCGTCATCGGGGCCAGCAACCGCCAAGATTTGATCGATCCGGCGGTGCTTCGTGCCGGTCGATTGGACGTCAAGGTCAAAGTGGGACGACCGGATGCCACGGCTGCCCGGGACATCTTTTCGAAGTACATCTCGACGGAACTCCCTTTTGCCGACGAGGACTTGGAACGGCACGGAGGCGATCGACAGGCCCTGGTCGATCGATTGACGGCCCTAACCGTGGAGACCATGTACGCAGCCAGTGAGGAAAACAAGTTCATCGAAGTGACCTACGCCAACGGCGAAAAGGAAGTGCTGTACTTCAAGGACTTCGCCAGCGGAGCCTTGATCGAAGGCATTGTGTCGCGCGCGAAAAAATTTGCCGTGAAACGTGTGATCGCGCAAGAGGGGGCCGGCTTGCGCTCGGACGACTTGATCCGCGCCATCCGTGAAGAGTTCAAGGAACACGAGGATCTCCCAAACACGACCAATCCAGACGATTGGGCGAAAGTCGCCGGAAAGAAGGGCGAGAAAATTATTCATATCCGGACCATCAGTGGTGGGCCCGCCGAACATCGGCAGATTGAAACCATCAGTACCGGCCACTATCTCTAGCGATCCTATGCCAGACCACACCTCCACGAATCGCATGCGCGTGCTCGGGACTGAAACCGAGTTCGGCATTGCGGCAAAAGATCCATCCGCGATGGACCCTGTCTCGGGCTCATTCGCCGTGATCGGGCATTACCCAGGACTTCCGGCTCCGGGAGCGCTCTGGGATTACGAGAACGAAAATCCGCTCCTCGATGCCCGTGGATTTGAAGTCGACGGTGAGCGAGAACGCCCCAATCCAGACTATAACCGGCAGCTGAACAAAGTGCTGGCGAACGGCGGCCGTTTATACGTCGATGGCGCTCATCCGGAATATTCCACGCCGGAGTGTTCGAACGCCCGTGAGGTGGTAGCGTTCGAGCGAGTCGGGGAGCGCATTCTCGCACAATGCCTTCAGGAAATGGCTCGGCTGCGGGGAGGCGAACAATATGTGCTGTACAAGAACAACTCCGACGGCAAGGGCAACAGCTACGGATACCACGAAAACTATTTAGTCTCGAGATCCGTGCCGTTCGACAGGATCGCTCGGGTGTTGACGCCGTTCCTGGTCACCAGACCGATCTTTGCCGGAGCAGGAAAAGTCGGGGCTGAAAATCAGGCCAGCCCGACGGAATATCAACTCTCGCAGCGCGCCGACTTTTTCGAATGTCTCATGGACCTCAACACGATGGTCAAACGGCCGATCATCAACACGCGCGACGAGCCGCATGCCGACGCGGCAAGATTTCGGAGACTCCATGTCATCACGGGCGACGCCAATATGGCCGAACTTTCCACCTATCTGAAGGTGGGAACGTTGGATATCGTCTTGGATGTGCTTGAGTCAGGAGCCGATCTGCCTCAGCTCGAACTGGACGAGCCGGTTCGAGCATTCAAACAGGTGTCCCGCGATCTGGATGTGAAGGAGACCGTGAAACTGTCTGGTGGAAGGCCCACCACGGCTCTTGCCGTCCAACGGGCGTACCTGAGCGCCGCCAAGACTTTTTATGCCTCGCAGCATCACAGTCCCACGACGCAGGATGTGTTGCTCCGTTGGGAAGATGTGTTGAACCAGCTCGAGCGCGATCCGCGGTTGTTGGTGAACGCGTTGGATTGGGTCGCCAAGCGGCATATGATCGAGTCCTATATGGAGCGGAAAGGCTGCGGATGGGATGACCCTCGAATGAAGCTGATGGATCTGCAATATCATGATGTCCGTCCGGACAAGGGATTGTTCTATACGCTGGAGCGGAGTCGTCTCATCGAGCGGATCGTTGAAGAGGACGATATTCAACGAGCGGAGCTCAATCCGCCGCCTGGTACTAGGGCCTATTTTCGGGGACGTTGTGTCAGTAAATTTGCAAAATCGTTGTACGGGGCCAGTTGGACGTCGGTGCTGTTCGACGTCGGCAATACGACGATCAAGAAAGTGCCTCTGATGGACCCTCATCGAGGAACGCAGACGTTGACCCGAGAGCTGCTCGATACGACCGATTCGGTCGATGCCCTGATCGAGAAACTTAAGGTGTGACGAATGGTGGTTCGAAGACCACGATGAAGCTGCCCTATCTCCCCGACCACGACGGCTCCAGCTTTTTTGACTTTGTCTCCACACATCATCCTGAGTTGGCATTACGAAGCCACGGACTAGCGGCGGTTCCCGACCAGATGCGCGCCGTTGGACCGGTCGCAGTGCCCTCCGCCACGACCGTGCTGGCCATCAAGTATCAGCAGGGGGTTGTGATTGCCGGAGATCGCCGAGCCACGGAAGGGTTTCAGATCGCGGATCGCCGAATCGAAAAAGTCTTCAAGATCGACGACTGGTCGGCCATGGCGATCGCGGGAGCGGCCGGTCCTTGCATCGAGATGGCCAAGTTGTTTCAGACCGAGTTGGAGCACTACGAAAAACTGGAAGGCATGCCGCTCTCCTGTGAAGGGAAGGCGAATAAATTGGGCCAGATGGTCAAGGCCAATCTTCCGATGGTGTTTCAGGGACTGGTCGTCATGCCGTTGTACGTCGGGTATGACCTGAAACGAGGCGAGGGCCGGATCTTCAAGTACGACATCACCGGCGGGCG
>JBKKBQ010000307.1:0-6797 GCA_046714015.1 Nitrospira sp. | reverse complement strand
TGTGCAATGGCTGATTCGTATCGCCGACGGATTCAGATGATCCCACCGCCCTTGCCGATGTCGTTCTCCATGAACACCCGCAGCTACTGAACCAGGCATCAACGCTTGCGGTTTCTCCTCGCTTCGGTCATATAGCCCCTCATGCTCACCCTCATCCAGTTTCCTTGGTCCCCCTTCTGCATCACCGTCAGGCACATCCTGACGCGCCATCGCATTCCGTTTCGACTTCACAATATCGCCTACCATGATCGTGCGAGATATCGGGCAGGAGGTGGCGCGTTACGTGGATCGGCGCTATCGGCTTCACCTCTTTCCCAAAAACCTCGATGGGCTACAGCTGATTTTCTCACACTATATGGAGAACGAGCTCGAGATGGTGGGATTCAAGGTGAACGATGCGATCGTGATTCCGACACGCCCCCTCATCGAACGGACAATGCTCATTCGCCATAAGGAACGGAAGTTCGGAAGAGGATGCGTTCGGGAATGGACCTCCCACCGACGGTATCTGTGCGCTCAGTTTGCGGAACACTTGAAGCCGATCGAGGACATGCTGGCGGCTTCGCCATTTCTGCTGACCGATCGCCCGTTGTTCGTGGATCACAGTCTGTACGGCGTGCTTGGCAACTACCTGTTCAACGAAAAAACGCGACTACCCAATCTGAAGCACTTACGACGCTGGTATCAGTCAATGACTACGAAGCAGTCACTGGGAACATTTGAGTTCAGGAAAGGCTGGGACCATAAGAAGGACCGGCGGGATCGTGAATCTCGTCGCTGACACGTCCGTCTGGTCACTTGTTCTGTGCCGCCCGAGAGTCGACGTGGAAGCAAAAATACGACGAGATGCAGGCAGCGCAGGCTCGTGTGGTCGAGCTGTGGGAAAAGTCGATTGCGGAGTCATTGTCTGAAGACGAACTGTGGGAACACGCGATGAAGACCGACCTTCTCGATGGAGCAGAAGCCGCGACCCCGCTGTTTCTCCAATTATTGGACCGTTCACCCGACCATGCCAGCGCCAATTTCTCTTTGGGGCGGTTGCTCCTTGCTCAAGGGGACCCTGCCGGACCAGAACGGCTTGAACAAGCGGGCTCCAAGGATCCAGAAGCGTTTCTTGCCGCCTCCGCGCTGGCAGAGGAGTTCTTGATCCGCACTGGTCAGGAGCATGAAGCAGCCAAGTATCGTGAACAGGCCATGGAGCGCTGTGCGCTCTTACTGAAGGTGGAAGAAGAGCGGCAGCATATCGAACCGGATGACGTGTTCTCCCGCATGACCTGTCACGTGAGGGGACCCGCAGTCTCGCGAACGAACTCTCCGCCCTTACGGAAGTTGGAGAAGCCTACCTGGTGCGAAAGCAGGTGCGAGTCATGCCGACTGTTCCCACCTACGTACTGGTCGTCATCCCCCGGTACCGCTGGTACGAATGGCAAGAAGACGAGAAGAACGAGGCGCTGAGGGCGAAAGTCTCGCAAGAGATCCCGCTCCCTACCAACACCTCTATTCTCGTGCTCGGGTCACAGATGAAGCGCCAGTGGAAGAAGAAAGCCCTGAAACGTATCCCGCCCCTACCGCTCAAGCCTGGCGCCAGCAGTCACGCGGCAGCCGCTTGATAACCCATTATACCGATTATACCGACCTCCCGGTGGATAGGCCTCGGGCAACTCTGAGGAGCCGTTTCGTCCCCACCAAAGGGGGATTCATTCCGCCACGCGAGGCCGACTACACTGGGCCACCGTGGAATCCACACGCCCCTACCAGCGCAACCACTATCGGGTCCCTCTCGCCGTGCAGTACCCCGTGATGTTTTCCGATGTGGAGACGATCGCGGAAGGGAAGGTGATGAACCTCACGGTGTTCGGCTGCGCGATCGAATGTGCCGATACCATCCCAGAGGGAACTACACTTCGGATGCGGTTCATCCTTCCGGATCAGACACAGTCCCTCCCGGTCGAGGAGGCGGAGGTCCGATGGGTCCAAGGAAATCGAATGGGGATTCAGTTCCACAAGGTAGCGCGGGCGGTAGATTTTCGGCTCCACGGCTTTGTGTGGGATCGCATGGTCGAACGGCTCCACACGATCACTCAGGAAGGACTTTCTACTTCTTGATCCCGAGGTATCCTGCCTTTTCCTATCATCGCTAAACACAATAGCCCAACGCCGATCCAGACAAGCTCGCGGAACCGTCGCAGCAGCGCGAACGTGATACCCGTCACGTCACTGTAGCCAAACGCTTGGAGCAACAGGAGATTGCCGGCATCCTGGGCACCCAGACTGCCGGGGATGAAGAACGATCCGCCCTTGATAAACACGGCAATCGCCCCGATGGAAATGGCGGTCAAGAAATTTACCGACCCACCGAGAAAATAGATAATCCCAAAAACTTCCAGTGATTCGGCCAGCCAGCCGAAAAAGTACACTCCAATCGATGCGAGGAACGTCTTCTGATGATGCCTGTAGAAATTCAGAATCGTCCGGTCGATTGAGCGCAGGTGCTCTTCTTGGGCTTCGAGAGCCCGGATCCGTAAGCCCAGTTTCTTGACCAACGACAGAATCGACGCAAAGAGCCCACGATGCTGGATAAAGACAAATCCGACGATCGAACACACCAGCAATCCGACACTCACCAATGCCGCCGTGATCGTCTGTCCCGCTGAGCTGCCGGCACCTACAATCCAGAATCCCAGAGCGACCCCCATGAGGATATAGACCACTTCGGCGATCGTCATGGTGGTCTTCGCAATCACAACGGAAGCCCCACCCTCTACGATCGGCACTTGGTAGTTCTTGTTCAATAGATAGACCTTCAGCGGTTCGCCACCGACGAACGCCGTGGGTGTGGTGATGTTCACGACCTCGCCGGCAGTCCGAATCGTGAGCAGCCGCCAAAACGGAACCCCTTGTGCCGCTCGCCCCAGCACGACCCTCCACCCATAGGCTTCAATGGAATACATGATGACCGAGGGGATCAGGATGGCGAGCAAGGCTGTCGGACCGAGTCGTGTTGCAGCCGCATAGATATTGGCGGGGCCGATATGCCAGACAAGCAGGCCAAGTACGATGAGGCCAATGGCTAGTAGGATATAGCGCAACACGTTAGTCGGTTGGGGAACACAGCATTTATGGTCGAGGAGACGAGACTGCGGACGGACGGATGACCCATACCATGGCGCCGGCAAACATCAATGCGCCGGCTGCCGCGAAGATGAGAAACCAATAGAGCTGGTCGAACAGAGCAAAGCCCAACAACGCTGCGGAAAAATCCCTGCTGGCGACATTTTTCAACATGACGTCCGCCCAGGCTGCATGGGCGGGGGTGCTCCAGCCACTCAGCGTTTTAATCTTTTGCGCCTTTTCAACCAATAGGAATGAAAGACCGTTACCGAATACCGCGGCAACGCCCAGAGCGAGAGGAACCCAGTCATCCGCTTGTCCCATGTGAGTCGTATAGAGTCCCACGGCGATGCCCGAAAAAATCGCCATATGCACGATGTTGTCCAAGACAATATCGAGCCAGGCCCCAAAGGGCGATTCGGTAAAGGTCAATCGCGCGACTTCGCCGTCGCAGCAATCAATGACGGCCGCCAATTGAAACAAGAGGGCTGCCACGATACCAGCGCTGTACGTGCCCACCCCAAAGCCGGCTGCTGCCACCAGACCAATCAATCCGGCAAAGACCGTGATGGAATTGGGCGACAGCCCCATGGCGAGAAACAGGCGCGTGAACCAGCGAGAGACCTTGCGATTGAAATAGCGATCGACGAACCCTTCGAACTCTCCCTTGAGCGAACTGAACAACTTTTTTTCGGCTGCTTGGACGTCAGACAGGGTTCGGACTGGCTGATACCAAGTCCCACCCTTCTCTTCAGCCGAGATGATGCGCACTCGACCATCCGCCGCGGCCCGCTCAAGCCACTGACGGATCGGAGAGCTCCCCTTCTCACTCGCCGCCTGATTCGCGGTGCTCATCAGGCTTGCCGGCACGACCACCAGCTCAGCGACACGCAAGGCCGGATCGTCGAAACGAGGGGGGGCGAATAACGCCTGGCGAGCGGACGGGACTTTCGACCGCACTCCCCGCGCCATGAGCTGATCGACCCGCCCTTGTGGGGCTTGAGAGACCACGATGGCCTGACCGTCCTGTACGTCACGCCGCAATCGTTCGATCAACCCCCGAGAGAACACGCTATTAACGCTCGCAACCAACGCAAAGCCATGCACTTCAGCCGCCAAGGCCTCCCATGTTCGAGGATCGTCGAGAGGAAATTCACGGATCGGCATCCATCGGACGGGAATCGTGACGCGCGGCCCTTTACCGAGCGCCTGTTTCAGCTGCTCCTCCTCAGAACCGGACAGGACGATCAATTGACGAATCCCCGCCCGTTGCAAGGTGAGGACGGTCCGATGAAAGAGCCCGATCCCCACGACGCTCGTCAGGGGCCCCACGTCGCCTACCGGTTGTCCGATCGAATCGCCGAATACCCCGACCGACGGCAGCAGAATCGCCGTCGCGAGTCCTTGGATTTCGGCTCTCCTTTGAAGGATACTCTTACTCATGGTTCCTTAGGCCGCTGTGTCTGTTCGCCGGTAATCGCTTGCGCAGGAGCCCACTCCCTCGGACATCCTACCATGGTGAAGACTTTCT
Organism: Nitrospira sp.; assembly: GCA_046714015.1. Taxonomy (GTDB): domain Bacteria; phylum Nitrospirota; class Nitrospiria; order Nitrospirales; family Nitrospiraceae; genus Nitrospira_D. The sequence goes on along the minus strand of JBKKBQ010000307.1, from coordinate 2,155 downwards.
CATAATCTCGGTAAAACTTCCAATTCAGCTTTTTTTACGTCTTCGATGAAATCGATCTCGGTCCAGGGCAGCCCCCCGATCCGTTCATACCCGACTCGCACGTCCTGAAAATATTGCCGCAGCGCATCCTCGTACTCCATATCCCACGAGCCCCTGTCGATGTACCCCCGGAGCGACGAGATCACGTGGGGCGTGTCGGCATGCCGAACTCGGAGAAATCCGACTCCTTCGCCGGCGTAGTCATACTGTTCCGGCACCTTCTTCGTCAGCGCAATCACTCGGTTTCCGGCCACGACCACCATGCATTCCTCTCCGCTCTGCTTCACCGTCTCATCCATCAACAGCGCATTCTCAAAGGATGACGACACCAAACGTCGGAGGATGTCCGGATGGAACAGCACGTCGGCATCCATCACGATAGTGTCGTCGTCGAGCGCGGTTCGGGCGATCCACAGCGAAGAAATACTGCCCCTGTGAAACTGGTCGTTGACCAGAAACGTGACGTTGACGCCGCACGAATCCTGCTCGACCGCCGCACGAATCATCTCCTGCTTGTATCCGACGACGATCTCCGCCCGCCGAATCCCGACGGAAGCCAGCGACTCTAAGTAGCGATGCAGAAGCGACCGGCCGCCGATCTCGATGAGGCATTTCGGGCGATGCTGGGTGACCTCCCACAAACGCTTCCCGACTCCCGCTGCAAGGATGACCGCCTTCATGCCGATTTGCACACGTGCTCGAAGGCGTCGAGAAACTCGCCAAACTGCGCCTCGGACAAGGCCCCCATATTGGCCACACGGAAAATCTTGTTTTCCAAGTTGCCTTGACCGGCATAAATCACATAGCCCTGCTGCTTCAGGCGGTCATGCAACGATTGGTAGGCAACACCCTCCGGCAGGTGATAGGCCGTGATGGTGTTCGATTGCCGGTCCACGGGGAGCAGCGCTTTCACACCGAGCTTGGCCATTCGTTCACGGATCAGGGTCGCCATTTTTTTGTATCGTTGGATGCGATTAGGCACGCCTTCTTCGAGCAGCTCGTTGAGCGCTTCGTCGAAAGCATAATAGACCTGCACTGCGGGCGTGAATGGAATCGTGCCCCGCCCCTCGTTGTCGATGTAATGGGTCAGATGGAGATACCACGAGCGCTTCGGGTACGCGCGCATTTTCTCGACAAACCCCTTCCGCACCAGCACGAACGAGACGCCGGGAAAACCTTGAATGCATTTTCCGGCCGTCCCGGCCACCATATAGATGTGCGACTTGGCAATATTCAGCGTTTCACCTGCCAGCGCACTGACGGCATCGAGCACGAAGACACGATTCTGATTATCGACGATCTCGGCAATCTCATGGACGGGATTGAGGAGTCCGGTCGTCGTTTCATGATGCACCATACCAACCACATGCACTTCTTGGTGTTGCCGCAACGCGAGGAGCAACTTTTCAGGATCGGGCCGCACGGTCCATTCGTACTTCAACTCACTCACACCCAAACGGTGAAGTCCAATGATCTGCGACATCCGCTCGCCGTACACGCCATTATTCAGGATGAGCATGCGCCGGCCATGAGGAAGCGACGACATCAAGGCGGCTTCGACGGCAGCCGTCCCTGATCCGGTCATCACGACGGCGACATAGTCCGATTCGGCTCCGGGGACAAAGGCCTTGAGCAGCTTGGTTTGGATACGGTGAAGCAGTTCTGAAAATTCATCTTCTCGATGACAGATGTCGGGGTGCAGCAGCGCCTGCCGAACCCGTTCGGACACGTTCACCGGCCCAGGGTTGAGGAGAATCATGCGCCAGCTCCAGGACTGGGGACTGAGGACTGAGGACTGAGGAGCGGCGCTGCCGTGATGTGCATCTTTCCTTACTCGGCCCTTAGTTCTCGTTGCTCAGTCCTACGCGATCGTTTTCATGAACCGGCGGGTGATGTCCGGCGGATCGTGCAGGACGCGGCCGGCATCTTCCACAAATTCGTTCACCTTGATAAGCAACATGCTGGGCCCATCCTTCTTCAGCATGTCCTTGAACTCATAGAGGAGATCGTCTCGATCAAGGACCCGTTCCACATTCACGTAACCCGCCGACTTCGCCACTTTCTCCAACGGCACCACGTTGGAGATCGTGGGCTGGTTCCCGGTCGTGCCGTACAC
>JBKKBQ010000306.1:0-3352 GCA_046714015.1 Nitrospira sp. | reverse complement strand
CGGGTTATATCGGTAGGTGACACCGAGCCGTGGACTGATTTGTCCTTCACCCCGTTGGTACTGCACGGCATCCGCACGGACGCCCACGTTGAAGGTCCAGTGCTCATTCGGAGTCCATTGATCCTGAATCCAGAACTCCTGGCGCCAGCCGATCAACCGATTATCTGCATTGACATTGATCACGCCCCCCGTCGGATTGCCCAGTCCGTCGTCAAGAAACGTGAACAGTCTCGTCTTATTGATCGATTGGGTGCGATCGACTTGGAAGCCGGCCTTGATCACGTGTTCCTTACTATAGACAAAGGTGTAATCGAGGCGCGCGCCGCTGGAATAGCCCGTGCGATCCTGGCTGCCCGCCGAGAATGGTTCGGCTTCATCCGGCACATAGGCCAGGACATTGAACGGATCCGTCCTGAACGTGGCTCGTGTGTGGCGGAAATAGCCGGCGAGACTGAAAAAGTTGCGGGTGTTGACATCGTGTCTCCACACCACGTGGCCATATTGGTTGTTCTCTTTCTGATTCTCATCCACCATTTGCGACGGCGCCGGCGTAAACCCGCCCGGCAACAAGCCGACAATGGTGGGATTCAGCGCCTGCCCCGGGAGCGTGGGAATCTGATATTTTGCGATCGAGTTCAAGAACAACAGGGTGAAATTGTTGTTGTTGTCATACTGATAATCACCGCGGAACATCGTTTGATTACGCTCGCTCTGGCCGTGAAAAATGGAATGTCCCAGAGTCGGCGGCTCGATGCCTCGATTCGTCGCGGTATGACTGTTCAGAAAATAGTAGCGGAACTTCTGGCCGATGGTCCCCCCATACTCGAAGGACGGATTGATCGTGTTATTCGACCCGCCGAACATTTGAATCGACCCAAATCCAGGTTTCGTACCGCTTTTCGTCGTAATATCCAGGAGCGCGGCCGTTTTATTTCCCACATTCGCTTCCATACCGCCCAACACAATATCAGCCCGTTCCCAGGCTCTGGGAGCAATCACATCGGAGAACGTGGAAGAGATGGTGTCCGGAATCGGAACCCCATCGATGCGCAACTGAAGATTGGCATGGTCCTGACGAATGTGGACTTGTTTAAGCGACCCATACACGGCGCTCGGGATTGTCACGAGCACGTCTTCCAGATTCACGTTGTTTCCGCGTGGAAGGATTTCGATTTCCTTCCGGTTGAGTGCATAGGTTTCACTTGACGCTTTCGTTTGAATAGGCGGCAGCGCCGATACGACCTCAAGTGCGACTTCTTTCGTCTTAGAAAGGGTGAGCGTCACCGGCTTCGGTGGCTCCTGGCCCAACGTCAGCACGATGTATTCGCTCCGATAGGTCTCTTGCACGGCGCTGACGGAGTACGTGCCTCCCTCCGGAACAGACAGCGTGAATTCCCCGGCATCATCCGAGACTCCGGATGAGACGATGTCGCCATCTTGACTCTTCACTTCAATGACCGCCTGCGGCACTCGTCGAAGATTTTCGTGTTGGACAACCCCTGTGATCATCAGAGGCCGATCGTTCTCTTGAGCGAGCACGACTGATGCCTGCGCGCCCCACAGGGCAACGACGGCGATCAACACAACTGTTTTGCGCAATACAGCTCCGACACACGGGCACATCAGGCTTCCCCCTTCACAACGCTGCGGGAAAGAAAAAGGATCGGATGGAATAGGCCGCACGGAGCGGCCCAATCCCATTCCTGGCTACTGAACGTGATGGATCAGCGATAAGGAGGAGCGCGGGAAGGACCGACCAGCGACAGGACAACGGGCAGGAGAACGGATTCGGACGGCAGTTGCTGCTGTCGGACAGGTTCGCAGAAGGCCGGCTTCGGAACATCAAAATCGACCGATCCGGCCGTATGGTGCTGGACCCACTGACAGATGTCGGTGTCGGAATGTTCATGGCCATCGGAGTCGGCTGCGGCTAACTCGTGATGCACGTCCTGAGCTACGGCCAGAGGCGCCAGACCCAGCATGAGACAGACCATCCCCATCGCCACCCCGAGTCGGAGGAACGAGGAGAGATGCGTGGATCCTCTCATGTGTGACAGCATGGCCTTAGAATAAGAATCCATGGGCGAAATTGCAAGAACTCCTCGAGCCGAGCACGAAATCTCCCCTAATCAGCCGCCTAGTTAGGCAGTATGGACTTTTCTGCTATTATTCGTTAGATTCTTGACCCTTTCAGGGCACGTCGCCCAAGGACCAAGAAAAGCACCGGGTTATGAATAGACCGATCGACAATCAGCATGTTATTGAAATCAAGGCGTTGCCGTCTCCGCGCGCCATGAAGACCAAACTGCCGATTACCGATCAGGCTGCGGCACTCGTCGTCGAAACCAGAGAAGCGATTCGCCGAATTCTCCATGGAGAGGATCGTGACAGGCTCCTGGTCATCGTAGGCCCATGCTCCATCCATGATCCCGACGCCGCCTATGAGTATGCCGCCAGGCTGAAGCCGGTCGCCGATGCCTTGCGTGATCATTTCTTGATCGTCATGCGGACCTATTTTGAGAAGCCAAGGACCACCGTTGGATGGAAAGGTCTCATCAACGACCCGCATCTCGATGGAACCTGCGACATCGCTACCGGTATGGAGCGGGCGAGAACCATTCTCCTCAACATCAATCAAGTGGGCCTTCCCTGCGGCACGGAACTGCTGGATCCGATCAGTCCCCAGTACACCGCTGATTTGATCAGCTGGACGGCGATCGGTGCCCGCACCACGGAAAGTCAAATCCATCGAGAGATCGCCAGCGGTGTGTCCATGCCGGTCGGATTCAAAAACGGGACTGAAGGGAGCCTGCAGGTCGCCGTCAATGCCATGATCTCCGCCCGCGCTCCGCACCATTTCGTCGGCATCAACGCCGACGGGCAAACCTCCATCATCAAGACCATGGGCAATCCGGATCGCCATATCGTACTTCGCGGCGGAGGAGGACGAACCAACTATCAGGCAGAACATGTTGCCTCGGCTGAAGCCGCGGTCGCCAGCGAAGGGATCGCTCGTCCGATCATGATCGACTGTTCGCACGACAACTCTCATAAAGACCACACCAGGCAGGGTGCCGTCGCTCGTGAAGTGCTTCGACAATTTCGGGACGGCCGGCACTCGATTATGGGCTTGATGCTTGAAAGCAACCTCAACCCCGGCAGACAAACCTGGAAACAAGGCGTCGCACTCAAGCACGGCGTCTCCATCACCGATGCCTGCCTGGGTTGGGACGAAACCGAACGCTTGCTCCATGAACTCGCGGCTGCGATCACCGCCATGCCGGTCTTTTAGTCCTCCCCCTCTCTCTCATTCATCCTCGGGCACAGAAACGAAGATTGCTGTGGTGCGTGA
>JBKKBQ010000305.1:0-10879 GCA_046714015.1 Nitrospira sp. | reverse complement strand
ACGCTGACTCTCATCGCGTAATCGAGGTACGACGATATCATCTCGTCTTCTATCGCGATATGGCCTAGGCGTTCATCAGGCGGCATCTAGCTCTCCACGGATGCTGAACATGGTCCCCAGCTTCGTTCTCGTCTCGTCCAAAGCCTGCGACGTAGCACAAGGCTACGCCTCGGCTTGGGCATCGCCTGCGGCCTCGCCGGATGACCATTTTGAGCATCCGACAAGATCACAGAACAACCTTCCCGTCTCATCAGGGATGGGTACCCCTCCCTACACATCCAAGTTCCGCACTTCGAGGGCATGGGTCTGAATGAAGTTCCGCCGCGGTTCGACCTCATCGCCCATCAAGATCGTAAAGATCTCATCGACACCGGCGAGATCTTCCAGCGTGACCCGCAAGAGCGTGCGCATTTCAGGATTCATGGTCGTTTCCCAGAGCTGTCCCGGGTTCATCTCGCCGAGACCTTTGTAGCGCTGGATGCCGAGCCCCTGCTTCCCCATATCCAAGATAGCCTTCACCAGCTCATCGGTCGCCCGATAGTGATGTTCTTGCTCCTTGGCTTTGAGCTTGTACGGAGGGCGCCCTAACCCGATAGCCGAGGGAGTCAGTTTCTGGAGTTCACGGAAGTCCGCAGAACCGACGAGGTCATGTGTCACGTTCAATTCATGGGTGACGCCGTTCGTGTGCAGCCGGCAGACGACCTTGTTCGATTGATGTTCCTCGTCATCCAGCACGTCGAAGTCCGGCGCGACCTTCGGAAAGACCACAGCCAGCGAGCTCTTGACGTTCTCGACCGATCGTTGGAGCGCCGCTCTGTCTTTAAGGAGCTCTCGGTCGAGTCCCGGTTCATCGACAAAGGTACGGAGCATCGAGGCTTCGTGCGACTTCTTATTGAGACGACCAAGCAACGTTTCGAAGGCAATCATTTTCTTGAGAATCGGCATCAGTCGGCGCCCCGACACATAGCCCTGGGCGCCTTCCATGAACAGCTCGACATCCTCGACCGCCAAGTCGGCCAGGTACTCGTTCAACGCCCCTTCATCTTTCAAGTATCGTTCCGTCTTCCCTTTCTTGACTTTGAACAATGGAGGCTGAGCAATGTAGATATAGCCTCGTTCAATCAACTCGGGCATCTGCCGGAAAAAGAACGTCAAAAGCAACGTTCGGATGTGGCTGCCGTCTACATCGGCATCGGTCATCAGAATGATCTTGTGATAGCGGGCCTTTGCGATGTCAAATGCATCTTTCTCCGCCTTGTCGCTCTCTTCGCGCTTGCGGCCGATGCCGGTCCCCAGTGCCATGATGAGCGTCCTGATCTCATCGCTGGAAAGCATCTTGTCGAAGCGGGCCTTCTCGACGTTCAAGATCTTCCCTTTCAGGGGCAGGATCGCCTGGAACTTGCGGTCACGACCTTGTTTCGCAGATCCGCCGGCCGAATCACCCTCCACGATGTAGAGTTCGCTCAAGGCCGGATCTTTTTCCGAACAATCGGCCAACTTCCCAGGCAGTGACCCGCCGTCAAGCGCGCTCTTACGCCGGATCAGATCCTTGGCTTTTCGAGCCGCCTCACGAGCCCGAGCCGCATCGACGGCCTTGCCGATGATCTTCCGTGCGACTGGTGGATTTTCCTCGAAATAATTGCCCAAGGCCTCGTTGACGGCGGCCTCGACCACGCCTTTGACCTCGCTATTGCCCAGCTTGGCCTTTGTCTGGCCCTCGAACTGCGGATTGCGGACCTTGACGCTGACCACCGCCGTCAGACCCTCCCGCACGTCGTCTCCGGTCAGGGATTCGGTTTCTTTCTTGAAGAGGTCGTTCGCATTGGCGTAATTGTTGATCGTCCTGGTGAGGGCCGCCTTGAAGCCGACCAAATGCGTGCCGCCTTCCTTCGTGTTGATATTATTCGCGAACGAAAACAGGTTTTCCGCATAGCTGTCGTTGTACTGGAGCGCCACGTCCAGAAGCATTTCCGGCTTCTCGACCTTGACGTAGATCGGTTTGTGCAGCGGTGTTTTGGCTTCGTTCAGATGTTCAACGAAGGACACGATCCCGCCCTTGTACAGGAAGATCTGTTCTTTCGCCGGCTCTTTCCGCTCATCTCGCAGGGTAATGGCCAGGCCTTTGTTGAGAAAAGCGAGCTCGCGGAGCCGCTGGGCCAACACGTCGAAGCTGAACTCCAGCGTCTCAAAGACTTGGCTGTCCGGTTTGAACCGAACCTTGGTCCCTCGGCGTTTGGTCTTACCGGTCGCATTGAGGGGCGCATCGGGCTTCCCCCGTTCATATCGTTGCTCGAACACCTGACTGTCCTGCCAGATCTCCAGCTCAAGCCATTCCGACAAGGCGTTCACGACGGAGATACCGACTCCGTGTAGGCCGCCTGAGACCGTATAGGCCCCCTGCTCGAACTTGCCGCCCGCATGAAGGACGGTGAGGGCCACCTCGGCTGCGGACTTCTTTTGCGTGGGGTGCATGCCGGTGGGAATGCCGCGTCCGTTGTCGATGACCGTCACACTCCCGTCTATGTGGATCGTAACCTCGATCGCCTCCCCGAACCCCGCCATATGTTCGTCGACACTGTTATCGACGACTTCGTAGACCAGATGATGGAGTCCGTCGACGCCTGTGCTCCCGATGTACATCGCCGGGCGCTTTCGCACGGCATCGAGACCTTCGAGGACCTTGATCTGATCGGCGCTGTAGCTGTCTGATTTGAGCTGGGACGAGTCGTCTGTGGTCATCCGTTTCCTAACCGTCTGTTGAGAAACTAACCTCGCTTTGCCGGAGACGAGCGGCAGGATGCTCAAAGAGGCCGTTCGACAAGGCCGCAGCAAGCGAAGAGGCGAGGCGTACGTTTTGGTACGTTGAGCCTCTGAGCGATGCGAGAACGATGCTGGCGGACTTTTTCAGCATCCTGCTAAACCTTAATGGGCATGACCACACATTTGAACCCCGGGCTTTCCGGCTCCTGAATCAGACAGGGACTCAGAGGGGTTTCCATCTGAAGCGATATGGTTTCCCCATCCATCACACTGAAGACATCCAGAAGATAGCGGGCATTGAATCCGGTGTTCATGCTCTCTCCCTCAAACTGCGCAGGCAATTCTTCCATGGCTTCCCCGTAGTCCGGACTGCTTGAAAACAAGGTCATCCTGCCGGATGCGAACGAAATCTTGACCGCGCTGGCTTTGTCCTTGGCCAGCACCGACACGCGCCGCAGCGCGCTCTCCAATTCACTTCGGCTCACGCTGATTTTCTTGCCGCTCTCCTTTGGAATGACCTGTTGGTAGTTGGGGTAGTTGCCTTCCATCAACCGCGACGTCAGCAGCAACCCGCTCTTGCGAAAAATCATGAGATTCTTCGAGAACCCAATGAGCGGTTCGGCGTCGCCGCCCTCCTCCAACAGATGGCGGATTTCGTGCGCAGCCTTCTTGGGTATGATCGCTTTCATTTCCTGAGGCACCTCTTTGCTGCCGGCTTTGCCCACTTCCTGCTCCGCCACTGCCAAACGGTGGCCATCGGTGCCGACTAATCGAAGGGAGGTTTTCTTGTCGGTCGCCACGAGGGTGACCAGGAGGCCGTTCAAGATATACCGAGCATCGTTATCACCGGCGGCAAAGAGTGTCTTCCGGATCAATTCCAAAAGTCCCTCTCCCGAGAGAGGTGTCAAGCCCTCGCGATCGATCGTCGGCAGTGCGGGGTAGTCGCTGCTGGGGAGGCCGACAACCTTGAATTGGCTCTTCCCTGCCTGGATGGTGGTCCAATTGTTGTCCGTCGCCGTCAATTCGATGTCCCCGGGGGGTAACTCTTTGACGATTTCGAACAGCTTTCTGGCTGAGATAGTGACACCGCCGGTCGAAAGCACGGTCCCCTTGTACAGACCCCGCATGCCGATCTCGAGGTCCGTCGCCACAATCTCCACCCCATCCTGCTTCGCTTCCAGCAGAATGTTGGACAGAATCGGCATCGTGTTCCGTTTCTCCACGACACCTTGGACCCGCTGGAGTCCGGTCAACAATTCATCTCGCCCAATGCGTACTTTCATGGAGAACTCCCCCGGCCAAGCGCTTAGCTGCGAAGAATGTGTTCTTTCAATGTTTCAATCGTCGTCTGCAACGCCTGGTCGGTCTCCTTGGCCTTCGTGACCTGACGACAGGCGTGAATGATGGTCGTATGGTCCTTGCCGCCGAATTGGCGCCCGATTTCAGGGTACGAGGCGTCGGTCAGCTCGCGACACAGATACATGGCGAGCTGTCGTGGATGCACAAGCGTCTTGCTCCGGCGGCGAGATTTCAGCTCCGTCATCTTCACGTGGAACTGCGCGCAGACCGCCTCTTGAATATCATCCATCGCCACGATCTTTTTCTTGTCCCCAATGAGATCGCGGAGCACGTTCTTGGCAAGATCGAGAGTGATCACCTGCCCGGTCAACGACGCATAGGCACCTAATCGAACCAGGCTCCCTTCCAGTTCGCGGATATTGCTCTTCATCGTGATCGACAGGAACTGGATGACGTCTTCCGGCAGTTTGACCCCCTCATCCTCCGATTTTTTTCTCAGAATGGCGATACGGGTCTCCACATCAGGCGGCTGTAAGTCCGCGATCAGCCCCCATTCGAAGCGAGATCGTAGACGCTCTTCGATATCCGGCATATCTTTGGGAAATCGATCGCTTGAGAGGACGATCTGTTTATGCCCCTCGTACAAAGCGTTGAACGTATGGAAGAACTCCTCCTGCGTCCGTTCTTTCCCGACCAGGAACTGAATGTCGTCGATCATGAGCATGTCGATGTGTCGATAGCGCTTCCGCAGATCCATCATCTTGTCATAGCGAATGGAGTTGATCACCTCGTTGGTAAATTGTTCCGTGGTCAAGTACGCGATGCGTAGGTCGCTCTTTTCAGCCACATGATTTCCTATGGCGTTTAAGAGGTGGGTCTTCCCCAGTCCCACACCACCGTAGATAAAGAGCGGGTTATATGTCTGCCCAGGCTGCTCCGCCACTGCCATGCAGGCCGCATGGGCGAATTGATTCCCCGCACCGACGACAAAGTTCTTGAACGTATATTTTGGGTTCAGCTGGATTCCCCGCCGAGACTTGGGCTGCGTGACGCTCCGAGGCCCATTTACGACGGTTTGGGGTTCGCCCTGTTGGGCAGATGCCTTCTCACGAACGGCAAATGCGACCGCCATCAACCCTCCGCCACGAGCTGTGGCCATGGCCTCTGCCAATAGGGGTCCATAATGAGTATCTAGCCATTCTCCAAAGAATTTATTCGGAACTGAAATATGGGCCGTCGAGTTTTCGATCCGGTCGAGACGAACCGGTGTGAACCATGTGTCATACACCTGCTTCGTGACCTTCTCTTGGATGTAGTGGAGCGCTTCCTGCCAAACAGTGTCGATACTCATAACATCTTGGAATCCCTGTACACAGGATTATTCACACCTGTGGATAACCATCCCCACATCCAGCCACATCGTTGATAGAAGCGGGGGTGAATACCATGTCGCACCTGGTCCTGTCGAGTCATGTAAAAACGTCACTATCTCCTTCTCCTCCTCCAGCACAAGCTCTTCACAGATTCCGACACGTCCATAAAGAACCAATCCCCAATGTTATCCTTCCGTAAGCATCAACATTTCACTAATAAAATCAATAACCTCATACTTATACTCTGTATTCACGTCCCTACTCTTACTCCGACGGCTACTAATTTTCTTTAAAGAAAGACATCGGAGTCATAGAGTCATAACCTTCTTGCTAGCAAGGATGATTGCTAGCACTTCTTTATAAGATAACTTCTCTCCCTCTGTTAATCCGGTGTCACTTGTCGCACATAATACTTTTCCTGGAAGCAGGGGATCCTCTAGAGAAAGCACCACAGCAGAACCATCCCCAGAGAAGAGCGAATGAGACAGGGTGTGAAGCGGAGAACGAGCAACATAGACGACCGACGGCATACAGGAAACCCTCGAATCAAAAAACGAGTGCGCAGTCCATGGATCGAATAAAAGAGCTGATAGTTTCATCACCTTCACGTCGAACAGAGAACTCATCACGAACCGGTAGCTGATTAGGCATATCTTGGAGAATGAACGGGATTTCGAGCTGTTCAATAGCGGGAAGGTACTTTTCCAAGATCTCTACATCGAGGATGTCGTCAGTCTCATCTCCCAGGAGACGGACAGCCTCCCCGAGGAGAACAACAGTCATCACGTGAGATCCCGACGCAAGACCAAGAGCAATACGGAGCGCCTCGACCGGCCTATGGGTTTTTCGAGGATCTTCTTGAATAACAACGGCTACAGTTTTTGCCATAAAAAATATCAGGTAAACGAAAAAAACGGATCACACGCGTCAATAATTCCTGACAGCACGACGAGGCCGCAGAGGGACATCTTGGGGTCGATAGTTGCCGTTGGAACATGATGTTGTTGACATCCATAGGCACAGGCAAAGACGCGGGCCCCCGCTTGGGCGAGACCTCGGTAGCGGTCGGTGTGAATATTTTTCACACCTTCATCAATCAGATACAGGTAGACCTCATGGCCGGCATCAAGGGCGGCCTGTGCGAGCCCGTGAACAGACTCAGCACTGGTGTGTGATGGGGGCAAAGCCAGGAGAAAACCTATCTTTCTTGAATCCACAGGAATTTATGATTAATTCTATATAGTTATATAATAATTTTCTGCTGGAGATTAAGTGTTTTTTAGGAGAAAGTCAACCTGAAAAAGTGCGCTTCAGGAGCGGGGAAGGAGAGACTGGATCTGAGGACTCAGGGTGGAGAGACTGACGGCATGCTGTACTTTGGTTTCCATATCTCGAAGAATAGCAGACCCCTTCATGACTTCATCATCCCCGATAATGAGAGTGACCCGACAGCCAAGGCGATCAGCTTGTCGTAAGTGAGCCTTCAAGGTTGCGGACCGAAAATCGGAAACTGCGTGGAGTCCGACAAGACGAAGCTCTTCAAGAGCCGTGAGACCAGCCACGGCACCGTGACTGCCGAAGCCGGCGACATAGACCGCCACATCCACCGATGTTTTTCCGACTGTGGACTCCAGCAGCAACATCGACATTCTTTCGAGGCCGATGGCAAAACCAACCGCTGGCGTGGGCGGCCCTCCGAGAGTTTCAACCAATCCATCGTAGCGCCCGCCCGCCCCTACTGCATTCTGTGCACCCAAGTTGGTCGCAGTGACCTCGAAAGTGGTGAGGTTATAGTAATCAAGACCTCGCACGAGGCGATGATTTAACGAGTACGGAATCTTGATGACATCGAGGCCGGCTACAACTTGCGTGAAGTACGAACGAGCCGCTTCAGAAAGTGAGTCGCCTAGGCGGGGCGCGGTCTCTGTAATTGCACGACACTCAGGGACTTTGCAGTCCAGGACCCGCAGAGGGTTGGATTCAATGCGGTGCCGACAATTCGCACACAGGCCGGATTCATGTTGCTTGAGGTAACCCACGAGGTGAGGCCGATAGGTGTCTCGATCGGCGGTATAGCCGAGGTTGTTAATCTCCAAGGTGAGGCTGGGTAGATTGAGGTCGGATAGGATCCGCCAGAGGAGGGCAATAACCTCGACATCGGCTCGGGGATCAGCCATACCGATCGACTCGACGCCGAACTGATGAAATTGCCTCAGACGGCCTGCTTGCGGCCGTTCGTGACGAAACATAGGTCCGAAATAGAAATACTTCTGAGGAACAGGGATCGCGGCACGATTGTGCTCGATATAGGCTCGGACTGTCCCCGCGGTCCCTTCAGGTCGAAGGGTCAGCGAGGTGCCGTCCCGGTCCTGGAACGTGTACATTTCCTTCTCAACAATATCGGTCGATGCGCCGATGCTCCGTGCAAACAAGGTCGTCACTTCAAAGATCGGAATGCGAATTTCATGAAATCCATACCGACCCGCCCACCGTCTGGCAATCTCTTCGATGAGGCGCCAACGGGGCGTCTCTTCCGGCAGCAGATCTTTGACGCCTTTGATGCCCTTGATCATGCCTTAAGACCCCCTTACCCCTCACCATTTACCTTTCACTCTTCAAAAGTTCCGCGGACTATAACGGCGCCTTCTGTGGCAAGTCAACGGACCTGAGCTTGCGCCATACTGACGTGAGAGGTATAGTGCGCGGCCTACGGTTCACTACGATGTGAAAGACCTTCTATGAGTCAGGATCAATCAGGTCGCCGGGTCGTGGCCATCGCGCCCATGCCGCCGGAGAAATCTGCTTATGCGCTGGCTCGCTACAGCCGATCGCCGGACTCCATCGAACAAAGCATCCGGTGGGTGCATGGACACTCCTCGGAAAAGTTCTGGGAGCAGTTTTATTTCGATTACGGTCATGGGTCGATCGCCGACCTCGGCCACGTCATCATTTGTTTTGAAGAGATCTCGGAACTCGCCGCCATTCGCCTGGAGGACGAGCCGCTCTGGGACGGGCAGGCGAAATCGAGCCGCTATCAGAATTTTGCCTCGAGCCGGTGGTTTGTGCCGGGCCAGATTCGAGGGAGCGAAACCGAGGCAGTCTATGAAGGCATTCTCCGCAGCCTGTCAGAGATCTACCGATTGCTTCACAATCCGTTGATCGCATATCTCTCTGAACGAGACCCACGTCCGGAGTCCATGAAACCGGCCGATTACCAGCGGACGATTGCGGCACGGGCCTTCGATGTCACCCGTTATCTGCTTCCTCTTGCGGCCAAGACCAACGTCGGGCAGGTCGTCAGCATCCGGACGTTGGAAAAACAGATTACGCGCCTGTTGTCGTCGCAACTTCCAGAATTGCGGGCGATCGGCGAGGACTTGAAAGAGGCCTGCCAGCGTCCGCCGGTGAATCTCTGGAGCGAACTCTGCGGTCAGACCTCAGGCTTAAACGATCCTCTGGCACCAACGCTGGCACGGCATGCCAAGGCGAATGTCTACCAAGAATCGGTCTACTCCGATTTGGCTCGCCATGCGAAAGAAGCATTGCGCGGGACAAGGCTCGATCAGCCTGATTCCTGGGGTACTGTCGAGTCGGTCGAGCTGATTGATCCGCACCATCCGCTGGACGAAATCGTTGCGACGCTCCTCTATCGCGTGTCGCAGGCCCCGTACCGGAAGATCCTCGAGGTCGTGAAGGAGTGGTCTGAGAAGGAGAAACAAGCGACCATCGAAGTGGCCACCAGACAGCGTGGGCCATACGATGAACTCATCAAGGAGTTCCGCGGCGGCTATGCCTTCAACTTCGATATCCTCATGGACATCGGCGCTTGGCGAGACATGCACCGACATCGGCGGTGCCAGCAAGTCCAGCAGAACTTCACGACCATTCACGGGTATGATGTCCCACCGCAGCTTGTCGAAGCTGGGCTGGATCAAGAGTATCGACAAGCGATGGATGCCGTGCGCACCGACATCGAGCTGCTCAAGAAAAAAGACCAAGAAGCGTCGCTCTATGCCATCCCGTTCGGCTTCAAAGTGCGTTGTTTGTTCAAGATGGACTATGCCGAAGCGGAGTATATTGCCAAACTCCGGTCCGGTGTGAAAGGGCATTGGTCGTACCGAACGGTCGCCTGGCAGATGAAGCAGCAGCTGGCCAAGAAATTTCCCTTCCTCGGCGACGGTATCCAGGCGACACCGCCTGATGTCGAAGACGCGCTGATTCGATAAGATCCTCACATCGCTCATGAGCACCCATCAGCAACAATGCGAAACGGCCATCGTGGCCGGAGCGTGGGACACCTTGTTTGCCGAGTCGATGGCCTGGAGCCGAGACCCTGATGGAGCGAAGGATCCACGTCCGCTGTTCGCCCGCAACGTCGTGTATCTCGTACAGGGGAAGTTTGCCGATGCCTGGAAAACCCATGCCCTGTGTCTCGAGGGTGAACAGGACATCGCGGTGGTGGGGGAGTGGGTAAATGATCTACTCAACCGGCACATGGAGTGCGGCTATGTACATTTGATCAAGGGCTTGTTTCTCGCACAGTCTGGTCAATCGGAACAGTCACTGCAACCCTACGCAGAAGCTGCCCGGTTGCTCCCGGACTCTGCGTACCCCCACTACTTTCTGGCCCAGATTCACGAACGGGCCGGTCATCAGGAAATGGCCATCAAGGAATATCGCGAGGCGGCTCGACTCGCTCCCGACTGGGCCCCGGCACGGATGAATCTCGGCGTTGCCTATCAGGATCAAGGGCGGCTGGAGATGGCGATCAAAGAATACCGGGAGGTGGTCAAGCTCACCCCCAACGATTCGGCCGCACACTCCAATCTCGCCTGTGCGCTTGCGGAACAGGGGAAGATGGAACCGGCCGTGCAATCCTACAAGACTGCCTTGAAACTGAATCCACAAGACGCCGAAGTCCACTTCGCGCTGGGCGGACTCTACGAAACGCGCGGGCGCCTGGACCTCGCGCAAAAGAGCTATCAGGATGCGCTCAAGGCCAATCCGGACTTTGGCGCTGCCCATTCCGCGCTCGGTTGGCTCGCATTAGGCAAGCATCGGCTTCAAGAAGCGGCGGATATCTTCAGCCGGGCGCTCAAGTGTAACGAGGAAGATGCGCGGGCCTATCACGGCATCGCTGAAATCTACGCGATCCGAGGCAAGCGTCAGAGCGCGATGGAAAACTACAGCAAGGCGCTGAGGTACTATCAGGATCCTGAAAAGAGAAATCAGATCATGAATCAGCTGTTTCAGGAAGGGCAGGTGGGGGATTGAGGGTGGGACCAATCGAGTAGGTCCTTTGCTCGCGGAGCCCCCACGTTGAACCGGTGGTCGCTCGACGCGCGCAGTCAGGCCCCACTCGATTAGTCCCACAGAGTTGGAAGAGAGAAAAAGAACGTGCGCTGTTGAACGAAGAGGCCGCGGGTCTTTCAGGGGGCGAAAGGAAG
>JBKKBQ010000304.1:0-4538 GCA_046714015.1 Nitrospira sp. | reverse complement strand
AAAAGGAAGCGATCGGCCTGCCGGTCACGGTGCTGTTTCCACGGGAACGCATACACGAAGAACCGGATACTCTCGCCCGCATCAAGATGGGAGAATCAATTGAGCATTATGAAACCCTCAGGCGGCGCAAGGATGGGACGTTGCTGAATATCTCGTTGACTGTCTCCCCCATCAAGGACGACGAAGGTCGACTCATCGGGGCGTCAAAGGTGGCGCGTGACATTACCGACCGCAAACGGCAAGAAGAGGAGTTGTATCGGTTGAAGGAGGACCTGGAGGATCGCGTGCGCGAGCGGACGAAAGAATTGCTGGCGACGCAAGAACGGCTGATGGCGGTCACCTCACAATTAAGTCTGACTGAGCAGCGGGAGCGCCGCAAGCTGGCTCGTGATCTCCATGATTATCTGGCACAGATGCTTGCCGTCGGACAGATGAAAACGAGCATGCTGAAGAAGCAGCTTCCGTCCCATCCGGGAAACGCGACCCTCGTGCAGGATTTGGACCAGGTGTTTCAACAGGCCTTGGTCTATACGCGTACGCTGATCGCCGAGCTGAGCCCGCCCTCGCTTCAGGATTCCGGTTTGCCGGCCGCGCTCATGTGGCTGGGTGAACGATTCGAAAAGGATGGCCTACGGGTGGAAGTTCGGACCGACTGCGACTCCGTGCCGCTGGCGGAAGAACAGGCGGTGGTGGTGTTTCAGGCCGTGCGCGAGTTGCTGTTCAACGTGATGAAACATGCGGGCGTCGATCGAGCGACGGTGATCGTTTCGCTGGGTCATGACAATGTCTTGCGGGTGGCAGTAGATGACAGAGGCAGAGGTTCGCCTCCCGATGTCTTGCAACGCTCGGCGGAACCGGGACATCTGGGGCTCGTCAGTGTGCGGGAGCGTTTTCGCGCCATGGGCGGCCGGGTCGATCTGGAATCCCTGCCGGGGAAGGGCACGACCGTGACGCTGGTATTGCCCGTGACAGTCGGTGCTGAGTGACCGTGTGGCGTACTTCTGGCGGATGACCACAAGCCGGCTTGGAGTCTGAGAGAACCTCTGAGTTACTTCGCCGACTCGCGCGAGGATCGAATCAGCGACAGGCCAATCACCACGAGTCCAATCCACCAGGAGAGTTGCTCAACGAATCCCGACGACTGAGCTGGTGAAAGTGAGGCTCCGACCCCGGTGCGGGATCCGACGGTTATGTGCCTGCCAGCATCTTTACCGAGAGAGAGCGGGCTCAGGCCTCCAGCTTCTTGAGCCTTGTGGGGATCCTCGACTACTGCATTTTCTGAAGGGACAATACGCGCCCCGAGGCTATTCGCATAGACTTGTGTAAATTCGGCGCCAAATAGCAGGATCTGCGCCGAGTAGTAGACCCATATGAGTATGATCACGAGGGAGCCGGCCGCCCCATAGGCAGAGCCCACATCGCTCTTCCCGAGATACAATCCGATCGCGAATTTCCCGATCGTAAAGAGCAACGCAGTGAGAGCAGCGCCTACCCACACATCACGCCACGCTACCTGCGCATCGGGAAGCAACTTGAACATGAGGGCAAACAATCCGGTGATCACGACAAGCGAAATGAGGACCTCCGTTATCTGCAGGACAAACTCAGGAGCTGGAAGCCACCCCCCAAACCATTTCCCGAAAGCCGATAGAGCGGCGCTCAGCGCGAGAGACACCAGAAGCAAAAATCCGGTTCCGAGGAGGGCGGCGAGGGATAGGAATCGATCACGGATAAGTCCCCACAGTCCCCGACCCTCTTTGGGTTTGACTCCCCAAATCGAGTTCAACGAATCTTGGAGTTGCGCAAAAACCCCAGAGGCGCCGAGGAGCAACGTTCCGGTGGCGAGTACGGTCGCGACGATCCCGGTCGAGGGTTCACTTGCCCGTTGAATCATGTCTTTAATGGCCTCAGCGCTTTGCGGTCCCACTAAACTTCCAATCTGCCCGAGGATGTAGCCTTGTCCGACCTCGCGGCCGAATATGAATCCGATCATGGTAATGATCACGACGAGCAGGGGTACCAAGGAGAGGACGGTATAATAGGCCAGCGCCGCTCCATGACGCGGAACCTTATCATCGCTCCACGCGGTAAAAGCCTCTTTGAACAACTTCCAGAGCTGAGCGGGTTGCAGCATCTTTTTCCACGATTGGGGCATGAGTTTCGTCGCCTCCTTCTATTTGGTCGGTTTCTTTATTGAGAATGCCAAGGCTGCCCTATCTCACCATGGGAACAGGCGGGAGCGCATCTGGGAGAAGCCCCTGAAGAGACGACGCCATATTGTCTGCTCGAGTTAGAGCTTTATGAAGGGCGATTAGAAGTGGGGGTAATGGGTGCCAGGGGATCTTACCAGTTCCTTGCAGTCCGTCGCTCACTCAGACTTTAACTGCTATGAACGTTCGGTCCATACCAACATGGCTCTGGTGGATAGCTGTTGCCCTTGGTGTTCTCCTCGTGATCGCCGGGGCGCTGTCATTCATCGACGAGCCTCTACGGGCTTACGCAGAGCGCGAGATGAACCACCGCCTGCCGGCTTATATCGTCCGCATTGGGGCGCTTGACCTGCATCCGATGAGTCTGTCCTTGGATCTCGAAGACGTCATCGTGCGGCAAAAGGACAACCCCGATCCGCCGATCGCCGCCGTCTCGAAGATGCAGGGCAGCCTCCAGTGGAGCGCCTTATTGTCCGGCCGTATTGTGACCGATCAGTCGATCGAGCATCCGGTGATTCACTTCACTCGTCCGCAGGCGGCGAAGGAACTGGAGGCCTCACCGGAGCAGAAGCAAAGTTGGCAGGAACTCCTCTTTGGGATGCAGGAGGTCCTGCTCAACGAAGTCCGCATCACTAATGGCGACGTGACCTATCGTGAAAATACGACCTCTAAACCTCTTCATGTCACCGAGCTGAATGTTCAAGCCGAAAACATCCGCAATGTGCGCTCGGCGCTCTCTCAATATCCCTCGCACCTGCAAATCGACATGGTGGTCTTCGATAAAGGACGCTTACACCTAGAGGGGTACGCCGATTTTTTTGCCGAACCCTCCATGGCGGTGAATGCGGACGTCACCCTGACCGACATCACACTCGCGGACTTATTACCGCTCACGGCCCAACGTCAAGTACATCTGTCGCAGGGGCTTCTCTCCGCAGAAGGCCATGTAGAATATGCGCCAACCGTGCAACGGGTGCGATTGAAAACGTTGGCCGTACGCGATGTGAAAGGGGATTTTGTTCATGCCGTCAAGACGCAGCAGAAAGAAATAGAGACGGCTAAAAAGGTCGCCCGGGTGGCGGAGAAAGCCTCCAACCATCCCACGCTTCTATTGCGAATCGATCGAGGAAAGATTGAACAGAGCGAGTTTGGGCTGGTCAACAAGGCGAGTGATCCTTCTTATCGGGTGTTCATGACTGACACGGATATCGAACTCGAGAACTGGAGCAACCAGCTGTCAGAAGGGACTGCGATCGTCAGACTACATGGCCTATTGATGGGATCGGGCGAGACCCACATCTCGGGAGCCTTTCGGCCGGAGACGAAGTCCCCCGACTTTGACTTGAGCGTGAAGATACTCCGGACCCCGGTCAAATCCCTGAATCAGTTGCTGCGGGCGTACGGCGGGATGGATGTCGTCTCGGGAGTCTTCTCTCTGTATAGCGAGATGACGGTCAAGAACGGGAAGGTGACTGGCTATCTCAAACCTCTCTTCAAGGATGTCAAGGCCTACGATCCCTCGCAAGATCAGGACAAAGGCCTCTTACAAAAGATTTATGAAAAAACGATTAATGTGGCCGCTGAACTCCTCAAGAATACTCCACGTCAGGAAGTGGCGACGAAAGCTGATGTGTCTGGACCGGTCGAGAATCCTCAGGCGAGTACCTGGGAGATGGTCGTGACCCTCTTTAAGAATGCCTTTCTCGAGGCGGTGCTGCCCGGGCTGGAGGGGCGACTGAAGAAAGGCACGTAAACCATCGAGATTCCCGATTTCACGATAGCCCCGGTTAGGGTTGTGGGAAACAAGAGGCAACTTCAATCTGCTCAAATCTGCGTTGGTGTCTTAGACGTGCTCGCCGGTACTAGCAGAAAAACCGTATTCGGCCTTTCATTAGCGCAGTTTGTCCAGCTCGCCCGTCGCACGAGCGAGGTGCACACGAGCCGCATTCAACCGGAATAGGGCATCCACGGTATTTTCCCGGGCACGAGCCACAGAATGTATCGCATTCGTGACCTCGAGATTGGTGCCCGCCGTCAACACGGCAAAGCGTTCGCGCGCCAGTTGTAATTCTGTCAACGAGGCTTTAAGACCCGATGACGCAATGACGAGCTGTTCCTTCGCCCCTGTCAGCGTGAACAGGGCTTCACGCACCTCCATCTTCACTTGTAAGGTCACACCTTCCATACGAAGGGATTCCTGGTGCACTTGGCTCCGCGCTTCGCTGATACGGCCCTCCCGCTGAAACCCGTCGAAGATTGGGATCTGTAACAGCACCGCCATATTATAGGTAGCCAGCGTGTTATGGACCCGGTTCCCAATCAACCCAT
>JBKKBQ010000303.1:0-3127 GCA_046714015.1 Nitrospira sp. | reverse complement strand
CCGAGCATCGATCGCGTGAAAATAGTCAGCGCTCAACGCGCGCCTACCCGACCAACTCCATTTCAGAAAAGAAATACCCGATCTCAAACTTGGCCGTATCTGCCGCATCTGAACCGTGCACGGCGTTAAATTCGATGTTCGCACCATGCGCTGCCCGAATCGTCCCGTGCTCCGCCTTCGCCGGATCGGTCGCCCCCATCAACTCGCGATTCTTCTTGATGGCATTGTCACCCTGCAACACAAGGACGACCGCAGGTCCGGACGACATGAAGCTGCAGAGGCTTCCGAAAAAAGGGCGCGCCTTGTGGACAGCATAAAACCCCTCCGCCACCGACTGAGACATGTGAATCAGCTTGATGGCCACCGGCTTCAATCCCGCTTGTTCATACCGATGAATAATGTCCCCGATGACGTTTTTCTTGACCGCGTCCGGCTTGATGATGGCCAACGTTCGCTCGCTCATGATTCCTATGGTTCCTCCAGATAGTGAAAGCATTCATTCAACGACGCGGGGCATTATAGGGGTGGCTTCTTCTGCCTTGCAAGCATCCGATGGCCTCATGGCAGTACGTGGCGTCAAGGCCGATTCAGCTCTACGATCGACGCTCGATCACCACGAGCATTCGAAAAGCGAACAGCCAACCCACCCGTTCCAGAGTTCGCTCCAGTCGGAGAATCGGTGTCACCAGCCACTCCGGCAGCAAAGAAGGATGGTCGAACCCACCGCTGAGCGGGTACGCGACACAAGCTATTCGCCGGATGTATCGGACGGAGAATCCTGGGTAGCGTGACTGGAAGCGAGGATGATTCCGCTCGAACAAGATCGTCGCAACGGCTTGATTGGCATCAAACGGTCGGCGGTCAGTCTGCGGAGGCTTGAGGACGAGCGGGTCTTCCGTACAATTCATCGGCTCCGGATGCAGCCACCGATAGATCGGCCACGAGGCCCATGAGAGGTACGGATCCATTATGATGATCCTGCCTCCGACACGGAGAGTCCTCAGGGCTTCATCGAAAAAGAGGGAGACATTTTCAATATGATGCAACGAGTCGAACAGGACCAGATTGCCCAGCGACTCGGACTGAAACGGGAGCCGCTGGGCATCTGCGACCACATTCAACCACGGCAGTACCACTACATCGCTGCAATAGCCTCCCGGCACGTGAGTTTTCAGATTGCCCGTGCCTCCTCCGAGCTCAACCGTGCGCCCCGACACCAACCAAGCGATGATCTCCCCATACCAGTCCTCATACAGCCGTCGGAGTACAGGTTTCTTTTCCCATACGGCCCGATGCCGATGCAGAACTTCCTCTGACATCACACGGCCTTCAAGCGAAAGAACCCATAGACCGTCATCTTGAGCAACAACCACCCGTGCGCAAATCGCTGGATATTGGTGCTGCCGTAGGCCCGGGCTTGATACCGAATCGGAATCTCCACAATATGCAGATTCAGTTTCGACGCCCCGAACAACAGGTCGAAATCCCCGAACGGGTCGAAGTCGCCAAAATAATCCCGATTCGCCGCCAATCGTTCGTAATCGCGTCGGAACAGGACCTTGGCTCCACACAGCGTATCTTTGATCCGCTGATTCAAGAGCCATGAGAAGGCCCGACTAAAAAACTTGTTCCCGATCAGATTGAGCAGACGCATCGCCTGCGCTTCCATGGGATAGACGAGGCGACAGCCGTTGATGAACTCACCTTTTCCGCTTGCAATCGCGTCGTAAAATTTTGGAAGGTCTTCGGGCGGCACCGTGAGATCGGCGTCCAGAATCATGAGCACGTCGCCGGTGGCATGGGCAAAGCCCTTGCGCACCGCGTCACCTTTCCCCTTGCCGTCTTGCACCAGCAGCTTGATGTCCTTGCCAGGATAGCAGGCCGTCAGGCGCCGAATTTCCTCCGGCGTCCCATCGCTCGAGTGCCCATCGACAAAAATGATCTGTTGGCGGCCGCCGAATCGTGGGATCCGCCTGAGCGCCGCGTCGATATTGCCACGTTCATTCCGACAGGGGATGACGATTGTCGTCGAGTAGGGACGCTCCGGCCTCCGGATGCGCGGCCGTGCCACCACATAGTGACAGAGACAGAGTTTACGAAGACCCGGCAGATGCGCGAGGACCTTGTTGCACAACGAAGAGAGGAGCGGAACCTCTTTCGGCAACAGCAATCGCC
Source organism: Nitrospira sp. (assembly GCA_046714015.1). Taxonomy (GTDB): domain Bacteria; phylum Nitrospirota; class Nitrospiria; order Nitrospirales; family Nitrospiraceae; genus Nitrospira_D. The sequence goes on along the minus strand of JBKKBQ010000303.1, from coordinate 952 downwards.
GTTCCGTCTTCACCACCTCAAAGTCGGCCAAGTGCAAAAGGTTCGCGATGTCCTCCCGCGAGAGCCAACTCTGCTCCGGCTGAGGCATTTTCCAACCGAGCATTTCGCCCAGCCGAAGAACCGGCTCCCACAGATAGTTATAGTAGGAGACAATGATTCTCGTGTGTGCGGTGCAGGCCTGGTGCAGGCGTCTCAAGGCCACTTCAACATCCAGCAAGTGGCCGGCCACATCAGCGAGTATAATGGCGTCGAAGGTTTCAGCGATGTCCAACGTCTCCACATCATCGACTCTGAACTCTAACGCAGGATGGCGCCGCGCCGCATGCTTGGCCATTTCCGGACTCAGGTCGATGCCGACACCACGCGCAGGTCTCAGCGCGGCGAGCAAATTACCCACGCCCGATCCAATCTCGAGCACATGCAACCCTTCGGGCACGAGAAATTTGAAATAGCAAGCCTGATCGTCGTAGTAGACCCTGGCTTTTTGCTCCCACTCCATCCGCCAAGGGGCACAGGCATCAAAGTGATCACGGATCGCCCGTTTCTTAGGATCCGACTGGAACTCATTCCTCGTTTGACAGGGATCGGCAGTATCGGCGGAAACCGACTTGAAGAAGCTGGAGAAGAAGACAGTTTATAGACTCGAGCCGGTTCCATCGATATATCTCCACAAGTGATAGTGTGCATCACACCGTATCACTAGATCGATATAACCGCACGTGATTTCAAATGCTTACGCACGTGAAGCGGCAACCAGGTGCACAGGGTCATCAGGGAGGCTTGTGGAGTTGCGACGCAACGGCCGGGCGGGACAAGCCGGTTAACGAAGCAACTGCTAATCGGAAACGGTGGAAGCGTTCAAAGATCTTGGACGTGCGACATCAACGATTGCAATCGAGGCCATATTGCTTCTGAATCGATTCTGCGACACCCGGTGGCTCCTTGGTGAGGA